>CAJLYG010000026.1 GCA_905210845.1 uncultured Prevotella sp. | reverse complement strand
ATTATGATAAGCTGGCGCCGATCGATCATGAGAGACCGGAACTTCCGGAAGAAGTGAGAGAGCAGGTCAATATTCTGATTAAGTATGATGGGTATATTTCCAGACAGATCAAGCAGGTGGAAAGCTTTAAGAAGCTGGAGAAGAAAAAAATACCGGAAGGATTCGATTATGATGAGGTTCCGAGTCTGCGCATTGAGGCGCGGCAGAAGTTACAGCTGTACAGCCCGACATCGATCGGTCAGGCGTCGCGTATCTCCGGTGTATCGCCGGCGGATGTTTCCGTATTGCTGGTGTACATGGAACAGATGAATCATCATGGGGAGCATCATTCATAGGAGTATCATTCATAAAAAGAAAAAGAGTGCAGGAATGGAGAGGTGGTTTATGGCGTATAATCTTGAAAAGTTCAAAAAAGGTCTGGATGATTTGCAGATCCATCTGGACGAAAAACAGATGGGACAATTTCTAACCTATTATGAACTTCTGGTAGAAACGAATAAAGTTATGAACCTGACCGCTATCACAGAGTTTGATGAGGTCATTGAGAAGCATTTTCTTGACAGCCTTTCCCTGTGTCGTGTGAAGGATTTAAGAAGTCTCGAAGATCGACCGGAGGCATATCGGATTCTGGATCTTGGAACGGGAGCGGGATTTCCGGGAATTCCTTTAAAGATTGCTTTTCCGAAACTTCAGATCGTGCTGGCGGATTCACTGAATAAGAGAATCCGTTTCTTACAGGAGGTCATTGATACACTCGGATTGGAAGATGTGACTGCTGTTCATGGAAGAGCAGAGGAAATGGCACGATGGCAGCCTTCTCCGTGCAGTGATTCCCATCGTTGATGAGGAAGTTCGAGCCGGCGGTCTTGATGAGCTCCTTCATGTTCTCGACCAGGATGCCCGCGTCGAATCCCATCCTGGCACCCATCACGAAGGCACTGAGCCCAAGCTCGTTCATGGTCTCGGTGAAGCCTTTCTGGGATACCTCGTAATAGTACAGAGTATTACGAGCGATCTTCAGGGACTCCGGGTCGGACCTTAGGTTCAGCACCTCGCAGGGATAGACGCCATGCAGCTGGATGGCATGTGCGGGCATGTCCCAGCCAGCCTCGTTCTTCGCATAGACAGGAAGCCCTTGGTTGGGGGACTTTGTAGGCATGATGACCTTGTACTTAGACAGGTGCGTGACGATGTCGTCCCACTTGGCACGCCGGTCGCGGTCGTGTGGTAGGTGGGGTTTTGGCATTACGGAGACCAGCACGGGCGTGTCGGAAGCCGAGCGCAGCTCCGTGACGAGGAAATTGTCATCATCCCCATCCAGCTTCTCATCCGCACTTGTTGCGCTGTGCCCGTCCGCATCCGCAGCTCGCTTTCGTACTGGTCCATCTCGTAGCGGAAGCCAGTCGTGTCGGGACGGTTCGTGGAAATGTACTTGTAATAGACAGGTGAGTTTACCGTGATGGTAATCCCGCCCACGGGCAGGGCCGCCGGACCGTTCCCTGCCCAGTCGCTCCATCCGTCCGTGACGAAGTCCACTTTGGAGACCTGCAATGTCTGGCTGTTCTCTGAGGTATAGGTAGCTATGCCCACGTCACCGTTCCCTAAGTATGGGCCCTTGGGGGGCATTGTTGCTGTGGACAGAACTGAAGCTGAAAGGCTTGTTCCAGACTGCGGTCATGAGTGCTTTCTTCCTTGCGAAATACAGAGAGTCCGCAGTGCGTGCGCTTAAGGCGTACGCAGCCTTGGACTCTTTTTTCGCCTGGCTGCCTATCGCCAATAGGCATATGATCAATACGATGGTTGCTTTCTTCATTGTCTTATATTTATTAGTAATAAGGAATCATGGAATATTCAACGGAGGATCAATACTTCTATGAGTCGTTAAACTTATTCGTGGAATTGTTTCTTTTCTCTATTTCGTTTATCAGTTGCTGGAAAAGAAGATTATAGGAGAGGGTTTGGACATTGCCCGTTAGGATAATCTGTTTACGGGCTCTTGTCAAGGCGACATTCAACTTCCTGTCGATGGTCTTTCCGTCTTCCACGAAACAGTTGCTGGTGAGAAAATCGAGCTGATAGCGATTCTGGATTGTAAAGGAATAAATGATGATATCCCGTTGCGACCCTTGGTATCTCTCCACAGTGTCAATACTGATCTTCTCGAGGATGGGATTGTGCAGCGATTCTATTTCCCTACGGATCATTGCAATCTGATTCCTGTATGGGACGATCACGCCCACGGTCTTGTCCGGGTGGAACGAGGATCCACTCAGGACAAAGACGGTCTTGAGGATATCCCTTACGATGCAGGCCTCTTCTGTATTGACTTTCTCGGAGAGATCGGGGCGCTTGCAATATTTTGAAGGGATGAAGATTACGCGCTGCTTCAACAGTAGGTTGAGATAAGGAAGGGTTGTGTCAATGTGGGTTGGGTCAGAAGAGTAGATTGCGGTTTCCAGCTGGTGGGGACAAGGCACGGGTTCAAGGTTCTCTTTACTGTAGAACATCTTGTTGGGAAACTCGGCAATGGCAGGGTGCATGCGTCCCTGCTTTCTCAAAGTTCCAATAAAATCAGAGCGATGTTCATGGTGCTCCCAGCGGATGAGCCGCTCGAACAAGGAGTCACGACCGTCCTTGATGCCTATGGCACGCAATGTAGGGTCATCGATGACTGACGCTGTGGGATCTTGCTGTACTACCGCTGGCAACTGCTTGTAGTCGCCAATAAGGATGAACTTATCAACAGCAATTTTGTTTCCTCCATCGGTCATTGACAGTAGCCCGATAAGGTTGGGCTCCAGTATTTGACTGGCTTCATCAATGATGGCAAGGGAAAAGTGCTTCAGGTTGAATAGATATGACTGTGACTGAATCGTCGTCGTTGTCCCTACGATGATACGGGTACTACGGATGCAGTCCTTAATGGTACTTAGCTTAGGACAGTCGTTGATGGCATGTTGGAGAAGGTAGGGGCGGAAACGTTCATCGCAGGTATATTCATTTCCAATGCGAATGAAGTTAAGATGGTTGTCACACAACATGCCACAAATCTCATCGACTGCGCGGTTGGTGTAAGACAAAAGTAGAATGTCGCCCTTGCCACTTGCCAATTGTTCCTCGACTATATAGTGTAATGCCATGCTGGTCTTACCTGTTCCTGGAGGTCCTACCAAAAGAAAGTAGTCTTGGGCTTGCTTGGCTTTTAGAATTATCTCGTCGTAAGATGGATGATAACTGCGTGTAAGGGAAAGTCTCTGGTCGCTCTTGGGGGCTCTTTGTCCTAAAAGTAAAGACCTGCGATCGCTCGTTGTGGCAGCAAAGAGAAAAAGTCCTTTGATGCCAGAATTCCCACCCATTTCACTATGCTCAATGGCAAAGGCCTCACCGTGGATGATCGCAGGGTTCTGCTGACCGTCGTTGAGATGAACAACTAACTCGTCTGAATGGATGCTTACCAAAGAACCTTTGAACAGGATGCTTGCCCTGACATCTGGCTCTTTGTCTTTTTGATAGGCATAGAGATAGATGGAGTCTCCCGTCCTGAAATTGGGAAGAAAGTCGACCCCTTGGTCTGGGACAGCAAGGGTAATGGTATCATAGCCATTATAGTCGGTACTCTTTTCTTTCTTTGTGATCTGCAATCCTGTATAGATGTTGCCCGTTTCTTTTTTCTCCGCTATTGGCATGTTCCATAAATCGGCACTGCTGTTGCCAATTCCTTCTTGCACACCTAATCGGGAGGCAAGTTGTTCCCGGTATACGAAGGTCATCATCCTGCAAAAATAGCTGCGTTCCAGGTCTGTCATGTGGTGAAGGGGGGATGTAATACTACTGAGCCTTGGCAGGATATATTTCGTATAGAAGACAGAACTGATATGCTTCTCGTTGATCGTATCAGGAGTGAATAGCCCGAGGATACTGTCGAAGCCTTCACGCGCGATATGGAAGTCCTGCACAACAACAAGATTACGGAAACGGATGGCTTCGAAGAAGAGCTTTTGGTAATAATTCACTGCGACTAATCCTCCGGGTAGAGGATATTTAGAATAGAGCAGTCGGATGTCCACATGACTGGTTGTTAAATTGAAATTCCTACTGAGCACGCCATAATATAAGAGGAGCTGTACATAGTGGTCTTCTTTCTGGAAACTACCATACTCGTTTGGACGATTGGTCTGGATGCTGAAATTTGAGCCGGACTTCTGTTCAACTAACAGCTTCATGTCGGTAGTCATCAAATCGACACGCCCTTGAATGCCTAACTGCTCACAGATAAATGAAGGTTCCAGGATGGCATGACTCCGTTCAAAACCTTCTTTGTCGAAGAGTTCATCAACGACCTGTTGGATGTTCTGCGCCTGTTTCTGGGCAGCTGCCTTAAAGTCTTCTTTCTTGTTTAGGTCGGAGCAGGTGCAGTATTCTAATGCTCGTTCCTTGAAGTTTTTGATGAAAGTGTCTGTCCATTGATAATCGCCCTTGCAATTAATAATGTCATCTAATGCACTTCCTGCAAAATTTCCTATGAGAATGGCCTGTGAATTGGCATTTGGCGAAAGGCGGTTGAGGGTAAAAGAAAGTGGGTGATGACCATAATCAGTAAAACAACGTGCTAAAGAACTAATGTCTAACAGATAGTCGGGTTCTACGATAATCAACTTGGGGATGAGCACGCTCCTTTCCCGACTTACGTCAAGTAAGTTTAATTGCATGCCCTCTTGAAGAATATCCTTCAGGTAACGCAGATGTTCAGCACTATAGTCAACTTCCGTCAGGTCGTCGCTTTCATTTTTGTCGAGTACGACAGAAAAACTCGTGTCTTCTATTCTTCTGACGATACAGCGTAGACATCGAAAATCAATATGTTTGAGTCCGGTCTTCGGATGGAAGGCGACAGGTATCTTCTCAGTTAAGGAAGAGGGAATGTCAGTATCAAAGACTGCAGAGATCAATAGGCTTAGGGCCCTACAATCATCCAATAGCTCCTCGTGGCTGATGGGCTGAACACGGTTTGAATCGCGACGCATCCTCTGTATCGCAATGGTATCGCTTACAGCGACATGATGGTGCTTGCAAAGGAAATCGACTTGTGAAAAGAGATTTCCAAAGGCTTGTTTTGAGGCTTTCAATCCCTCATGGCAAATGAGCACTACCGCTTCATGCATCATCTTGTTGATGCTTTGGGATGGAATATTGTGAGAATCAAGGATTTCCTCAACTCTTAGAAACAATTCCTTGGCAGTGATATTCTCTGACATTTGTTCCATGATAAAGGTCTTGATTGAAGGATTCTGTGCTTCCGCTACCCAAGAATGAAATTAATCACAAACAAGATAGACAGGATGATAAGGGTAGCATTGAGCGATTTCCATTGACCTGTACAGAGCTTCAAGATGACAAAGGTGAGGATACCCATGCAAATGCCATCGGCAATTGAATAGCAAAGCAACATCATAATGATGGTGATGAATGCGGGAAAAGCCTCACTCATGTTGGAGAGATCAATGTTCTTGATGGAGTCTAACATCAAGACACCGACGATGACCAATGCTCCACTGGTGGCAGCACTCGGAATCAGTAGGAAGATGGGGGCGAGGAACAGGGCAAGCAGGAAAAGAATGCCTGTAGTAAAGGCTGTCATTCCTGAACGACCGCCCTCTGCGATCCCGGATGCACTTTCTACATAGGTAGAGATGGTACTACTGCCTAAGAAGGCACCACAAGTTGTCCCAATAGCATCACTCATCATAGCTTCTTTGATGTGTGGGATATTGCCTTTTTCGTCTACGATACCTGCCTTGTAAGAGAGGCCGACAAGAGTCCCGATGGTATCGAAGATATTGACAATGAGTAAAGAGAAGATCACCAAGACAGTGCGCAATGACAGGAACCCTGTAAAATCAAAATGACAAAAGATGGGATCTACTGACTGGGGTGCGGAAACCGGCAACCATCCGGATGGGATGTGGGTGACTCCTAAGGGAATACCGATCATCGTAGAGATGATAATGCTAAAGAATAGGGCCCCCCTGACGTTCAATGTCATCAGGATTCCACTCATCAGGATAGAGATAATACCTAAGATCGCCACTGGGGTAAACTTACCAAGAGCCACATACGTGGAGGGATTGGAAACGATGATATCCGCGTTTTTCAGTCCGATAAAGGCAATGAACATTCCGATGCCTGCGGATATTGCAAACCGTAGATTCTTCGGAATGCTTTTGATGATGATCTCACGAATGTTGAATAGGGTGATCAGAATGAAGATAACGCCCTCGACAAGCATGATGGCAAGGGTCTGCTCCCAACTATAGCCTAATGCTTGGCAAAGTGTATAGGCAAAGAAAGCGTTGATCCCCATTGAGGGTGCTTGCGCGAATGGTAGTTTGGCCATAAAGGCAAGTAGCAATGTGGCAATGGCTGAGGCAATGGCAGTACCTGTGAATAAAGCTGCTTTGTCCATGCCTGTTGAGGAAAGAATGGCAGGATTAACAGCTAAGATATAGCTCATAGTGAGGAATGTGGTGGCGCCGGCAACGATCTCCGTGCGCATTTTCATCGTTTTGGGGTTGAACCCCAATAATTTCTGTAGCATTTTTCTTGATCTTCTTTTGATGTTTTACGGGTGGAATCTATGATTATCGATTCCACCCGCTTGGATGTTCCTGGGAATTACCACATATATAATTTAAAATCCTTGATGCTATGAGGCACAGATGCTCCTTCTCTTGGTAGGTATTCTAAGGCACTGACCGTCTGCTCCTTTCCCAAGTCAATGACGATCAGGTGAGGGCATTCCGTCCCGTCTTCAGTTTGCCAATACGTACTTTCCTGCAAATCAAAGGCTTTGTCAGCACTATGGTTCCCTTGTTCGCTGTCCGCATATTTTGCTACCCAAGTATCACGGTTGATGCGCTTTCCTTGTGTGTCCTGCAGATAGAGTTCGGCAATTGCAGAGACGGTTCCCCCGTCTTGATTGTTGTTACATTGAAGGGCAAGATAACGACCTTTTGCAGGTTGGTCCAGTCGGATAGTCTGCCAACCTGCCCCGCTGGCGAACATGCCTTTTGCGATGGGCTTCGCTGAGTTAAGGTCGGGGCGATCACCAGGATTGTTATGCTTGTTCGTTTTTTCCAATTGTAACTTGTCAAGCTCAGGATGGTCTTGACCCCATACAATGGCGTCTTTTGGACCGGTGATATCCTGTACGATAATTTCGTTACGACCTTTTTTCAGCCAACATCCGGGCATGTAAAGTGTTTGTTGTGGTCCAATGCTCCAGATCCTTCCTAAGGGATGCCCGTTGACATATACTTGTCCTTTGCCCCATGTCTCGAAATTGAGAAAAGTGTCTCCAACCTTGTTCAAAGTGAAGTAACCACGATAATACCCTCTTTTTCCAAATCTGTTTGGCATATTGCCTTTCGTAAAGGCTTCTCTCACATGGGCATAGTCATCAGGAATAAGTTCCTCGTCCCATTTGTTCAGGGTCCAGGTCACGGCATTCCCGTCAATGTCTGCCTGTAAGGTTACATCTCGGGTGATACCTTTGTAGTCTTTAATGGCCTCTCCAAAGTTGATTCTTCCCATTGCTTCTATGATAATGGTCAGCTGGTCTCCTTTCTTAACAGCAGGCATGGCAATCGACTTTTCATTTCTGACGCGGTCGATTTTCCCAATATATTGGTCGTTGACGAATACTTGGGCAAAGTCGTGTGCATCATTCACGTTCAAGGTGAAGGGCACAGGTACTTCTGGTAAGGTATGGGTATATATCATGGATCCCCAACCCATATTGGCATCTTCAAAGGTCAGGTCGTCAACTTTCTTACGAGTGGCAGTGACACCGTCTTGAAGTGGCGCAAATTCTTCTAAGGTAAACTTAGGAATCGTGATGATAGGAGCTGCAGGCTTGGGTACTTCCGGCAACTTCTTTCCTCCGTTGTATTTCTCTAAGGTCTTGCGCAATTGCCAATACTTGGGTGTGGCATGCCCGTACTCGTTGATGGGGGCATCATAGTCATAAGAGGTCACATCAGGTTGGATACCTGGACTGTTGGCTCCTGCCCAATGACCGAATGATGTACCTCCGTGTGTCATATAAAGCGAGAAGGAAATGCCTTTCGACAACATCTCATCAATGCCTTCCACCATTGTCTTGGCGGGGCGAGTCTCATGGCGAGCACCCCATTTGTCGAACCACCCGCTCCAGAATTCTGAGCACATCTTCGGGGCGTCAGGACGTAGCTCTCCTAATCGCTTGAACTGGGCATCAATGTCAGCACCAGTGCCGAAGTTCATGGTCCATACCAGGTCGTCAAGACCATTGATCGTGAACGTAGAAGCCCAGTCGCACTGGAATAAGGTCACGTCTTTAAAGCCTGCTTCCTTCACGATATCGCGGATCGCACGAATGTAATTCTTGTCCTCCCCGTAAGCTCCGTATTCATTTTCAACTTGTACCATGATAATCGGGCCACCACGTTGGATGGTCAGTGGTGCCAATTGTTTGCCTACTTCCTGCTCAAACTTTCTCACATGCTCAATGAAGAAAGGATCAAGGGTGCGCAGCTGAACGTCTTTTTTCTTTAATAACCACCAAGGAAGTCCGCCCATTTCCCATTCTGCACATACATAGGGTCCGGGACGTACGATAACATACATGCCATTCTTTTGTGCCAGGCGGCAGAACGCTGCCACATCATTGTTTCCTGTGAAGTCGAATTTCCCTTCCTCTGTCTCGTGGATATTCCAGAAGACGTATAGGCAGATGGTATTCATGCCGAGTGCTTTGCACATTTTAATGCGCTGCTCCCAGTAGGGACGGGGTATGCGGGGATAATGCATTTCTGCCGCCTTAATCAAGAAAGGTTTCCCGTTTAATAGGAAAGTGTTCTTGCCAACGGTGAAAGTACCTCCCTTTCGGGCTGCCGATGTCTTGAGCGTAATTGGTAAAAGTAGTACCAACATGCAAAAGGTCATTGCGAATGCTCGCAGAGCTTGTGTATTTTTAGTCATTTCCTTGTTTTATAGGATTTAGAATAATGTTTATCGTTACAAATTATTGTCCTCCTAAACGGTCGAAATAGGTGATGATTTCTTCCCAAGTCTTGAACTCATCACTGCCTAATTGAATGGTGGTACCCATGAATTCGTTGCAGGGATGGGGATCAATAAAATAATCTCCATATAGCAGTTGCTTCTGATTGGTATAGATGACATGGTCGTGGGCAGGAGTAGAGAGATACTGCTCTATCCATTGTGCCAAACTGTCGAGTGAAGCATGGTCATTGGTGGGAGCTGGTACTACGAGGTAGACGTTGTACCTCTCTATGAGGAAGTCGTATGCCTTGTAAAGACTCGACATGGGCTTGCCATAGTCGTCCATCAATGCCTGCTTGTCAATGTACACGATATTACGTTCTTTGCCTTCCTGGCGGTCGCTGATCCATCGGATGATAGGCACGATGCCATGTAGGAAACTCTTGTCATTCATCCTATGTTCCCCATGAAAGTGGACTGCCTGAGGGTAGTGCTCTCTGAACAAGTCGAAAGTGTGTACCAATGGATCCTCATCCCCAAATGCTCCCCAGCATCGCTGTTGTTCTGCGGCAGTGACCTGGGAAAAACAATGCTCGGTCATCAGCTTATATTCCTTTTCTAAGGCTTTGGTCACTATGAATTCCTTTTCTCCATCGGCACGTGGATTCTGCCAAAGCTGCTTGCCTGTCATGCCGTGCTCTTTCATGGTTTCTGCCATCTGAAAGGCTGGATTCACGCAAATCCTGTCAAAACCATATAGCATCTCTGTGTACATACCGCCCATGGAGGAACCGATGATCAAATCTGGCTTTTGCTCCTCGCAAATCCGATGGAGTAGTTCCATGGCTTCTTCTGGGTGCAGTGGCATGTCATAGGCGATTACCTTGGCATTTGGGAGGGTGTCCTGGATGCGCTTGACAGTCCCGGTCTGTGCGGAAGAGCCAAAACCATGGATATATAGAATGGTTTTTCCTGACATCAGGTCAGGATATTGTTTCATATAGGGATTTTCCATTGTCCTTTTCTCTTAAGTTAAATATCTGACAGGGAGACGATCTTGAGTTGATTCCTAACTTGTGCAGAGGTCATAGGGGTATCTACGTGGATGGTCTTAGGTCTCCCTGGGAGTAAGTCGATATAATTATCTTCGAAGAAATAGTCGTGCCCAGGGATGCTCATGAACACACCCCTTGCGAACCGGTCGGCAGTAAGCGTGATCTCAACGCCTCCTTGGATATCTTTCACTGTGCTTTGGATCGTTGCCTTTGGAAAGTTCATGTTTTTAGGGACATCCAAGCAATAGTTGTTCTCATACGTTTTGTCGGCTTTGAACATGACATGGAGGAAGACGTCCTTTCGTGGGGATCCTTTCAGTAGGTCATGAATGGGGATGTTCAACGCGTCATGGGAGCTATTTGCTTCGGCGTTTGCGACTTTGCTGATACGATTGACGATGGTCCCGTCCATTTTCTCTACTTCGATGGTTAACGTCCCTTTCACGGCTTTTAATCTGTCGGAGACAAGGTAGACATGGAGTTGATCCTCCTTCTCAATCGGGGAAACCAAGATGTCATCCATTGCTTGGCGCATGAAATAATGCGCAGCCTTCCATCGACCGTAGTAGTCGCGGGTAGACCAAGAGGCTACTGGCCAGCAATCATTGATCTGCCAGATTAATGTGCCCCAACAATATCCTTTGTCTCTGCGATGGGCTTCAACCGCAGTCTTCATGGCATCTCCTTGCATGAGTTGCCCGACATAGAGCAAATCTTGGAAATGATTGGGTTTCTTATATTCACTTTCCAGATAAGTCTCAATCAGTCCATTGGCATGTGCGCCTCCTCTTTGATGCCACATCATCACTTCAGAATGGATATCCCAGTCCCTGCTGTCGGGGGCAAACCGTTTCACAGACTCAAATTCTGGGAAGCTCTGCATCCCATATTCACTGAAGAAGCGGGCTCTGACCTTATTATATTCGCTGATAGGCTTGCGACCGTGCCACACTTCCCAATAATGATAGTCACCCATGGTCGGCTTGCTGCCACCACCGTAATCGGCGAATGGTGATGATGGCCAGTAGGATATCTCTGGGTCGTATGCCTTGACGACAGCGGGAAGTACTTCATAATACTGTCGCTTGAACTGGCTCCAAATCGTATCGGCATACGCTTGGTTTTGCTTCTCGAATTTTTTCTTCCATCCCCAGTTATACCAACCGTCTTGACATTCATTATTGCCACACCACAAAGCGATGCAGGGATGGTTGCGCAGGCGGGTAACATTATCAATGGCTTCGAGACGAATGTTTTCTAAATAATGTCCTGTCGCAGGGAATAGCCCACAGGCAAACATGAAGTCTTGCCAAATGAGAATGCCTTTCTCATCACAGAGGTCGTAGAATCTGTCATCCTCATAGATTCCGCCTCCCCATACGCGTAACATGTTCATATGGACGGCAACAGCATCGTCGATGGTCTTTCGGTAAATGGAATCATTGACACGCGTGAGGAAGTTGTCGCAAGGGATATAGTTTGCTCCCTTCATGAAAATCTTCTGACCGTTCAGGACAAAGTAGAATGCTCGCCCTTCTGCGTCCTTGTCCGTGACCAGTTGAAGGGATCGGAGCCCGATCTTATCTGTCTTTTGGTCACGTCCCTTATCGGTGGTGACAGTCGTCTTGAAATGATAGAGATGGGGATCGCCATAGCCATTGCACCACCATAGCTTGGGATTCTTAACCTTGAAGTCGAGAACAACCTTGTTGTCGCCTTCTTTTAACTTGACTTTCTTTCGCGCATGAGTGTAGCCAGTCGCCTCATCCGTAAGGGTAAGAACTGCTGTCATGGGATGAGTGGCTTCAAGGGTTACTGTTTCGCAGACATGGGCAACTTGTTGGTTCACTTGAGGTTGCATGAAATAGGTGTTGTCAATACGCACCCCGCTCCATGCCGTGATCGTGATGGGTCGCCAGATTCCACATGTCAGTAGACGGGGTCCCCAGTCCCATCCATAATGATATCCGGCCTTTCTTGCAAAGGGTGCAATTTTCTTATCCAAAAGTCCTCCGTTCTCGCTTTGGTCGTTGGATGCAGGATACTGGAATGGGAGTGCCTCATATTTGGGTAAGTCGATTTTGACCGGAGAGTGGAAATAAATGCGCAGGTCATTGCCTGTCGCCTTGACAATTCCCTTGATATCTGCCTTCCAAATGCGAAACATGTTATCTGCTTTCAGGATGAGTGAATCGTTGAGATAGACATCAGCATAGGTGTCAAGACCATGGCAGGTCATCAGGATATGCTCTTGGTCCATGGCATTTCCTGGCATGTCAAAATGGGTCTCGTAGATCCAGTCCTCCTTGTCTATCCATTGTACGCTTCGTTCGTTCAACTTGAAGAAAGGATCGTCAATGATATGATTTTCCATCAGGTCGGTGTGGACACCCCCGGGTACAGTAGCAGGATACCAATTGTCGAGTCGTGCCTCATGAAACTTCCACCCTTGGTTGATTTCCCAGGTGATTGGTTTTGTGCTTGCAGCTAAACCTGTTGTCATAGATAATGCTCCGAAGATAAGTGATGCGATAATATGTTTTGTCATTTTCCCAGCTTTTCGTCAACGGTGATAACGGAAAAAGGCATATTTTATTGTATCTGACGACCAGTTTATAGAAAATATATGGCACTTTCACGATTTCTTTCCATTAAATCATGAATCATGACGATGAAAGTAACAATCTTTTATTCTTGGAGTTGTAACAGTCGTTGGCTCGTGTTCGCCTGTTGAAGGATGGACAGGCTCTCTTTCCTTGCCCTTGAAGTACCGGAACCTCATCAGGCTCCGTCTCAACGTTGTGCCCTTTATCTTGCAAACTCTGCCACGCATTCGCTTCCTGTCTTCTGATGCCTCGTCTCTATCCGTGCCATATCTTGTTCCTCGTGATTAAACAATAATAGATTCTTTTATAAAAATAAACACAAAACACTTGATTTCGCTTTTTTTATTTTCTATCTATACACTGGAGATTTTTTATGCAATAGGTTGACAGGTTGTCAAAAGCCTTTGTACATCGGACTTGCAACCTGATTTTAGGTTGTCAAAGGTTGACATAAGGTTGACAGGAAAAGCACATCTTTTGCAAAATTCTCTCGAGAATTTATTTTCAGGTTTATGCTTTTGCGTTGCAAAACATCTACTATTAGATAAAATTCTCTCGAGAATTTTGCATGATAGCTACACTTTTAATATGTTGATCATTATATTTCTCGAAATGAAACCTATGAAAATACGATACATGTATTGCTCTGTGAGACGTAAAGGGGATGAATAAGGAGTAGCCGTGCAAGCATATGCCGTCACCACAGCTGAGATCAGGTAGGGTGTCAACCTATTCATGGTTGTGTAGTTGGTATTTCAATGACAGCGTCGGGTATTGATAGCTCACTGTAAAGGTGTGCAGTAACGAAGCAGGAGGTCGGGCTTTTTAGCAAGCGAATGGAAGCCTGGCCATTTGCCAGTTGGATGAGACGTGAGCCAGTGGACGTTCCTTCGTTGAAGGGAAGGATGTCGGGGACTGAGGCACTGAATCGTATGAATTGTGACGCATCAAGGCAGCATCTGTCTTTATCATCGACTACCATCACTTTTACGAGGTTGTCTTCACGCCAAATTCGCAAGTGATGGGGTGCCTTCCATGCTTCAACTTGGTATTGCTGATTTATTTCATCTGTAAGAATCTTATGTCCTTGACGGGCAACAGCGGTAACTACATTGCTGCCAGGCTTGTAATTAACTTTCCAATGAAAGCCAGCTGCAGGGAATTGCTTAGTGTCGCGATGACGGATCCCCATAGAATGCCCATTTACGAAGAGTTCAACTTCGGGACAATTAGAATAAACAAGCACCTCATGTTGCTCATCGCTTTTTCCCCATCGTATAGGCCATGAGTGCCCATATATATGTACCATGGGCTTTGTTGACCAATATGATTGGAATACGTAATAACTTTCTTTGGGTGTTCCATCGCGCTGAACCACGCCCTTTTGGTTCACATAGGGAATGGGATTGCGAGGGCGCAAGGGGGTAGAAAAGTCTTTGAAGGTCCAGAATAATGACCCTGTAAGCCACGGCATGCGTAACTGTTGACTGAGATGCCAATCGAACAATTTCACCGCATACGTCTCCGACCAATTCCCATTGCGATCAGCCGCTTCTAAATGGTCAGGGATCTTCTCTTCATGGCGTCCGACATGACTGTCGCCTCCCCATTCTGCATGGATAAATCGGGGAAAACGCTCGAAAGCAGCATGTGCCATTGAATAATAGTCACGATAGTTGCGGCTATACCAACCAGCCCAGATGGAAGGTGAGTATACGTCTACTACGCCACTGGCAAAGTCGCAACGTCGGCAAACAGTGAGACGTGTTGGGTCAAGCTGATGGGCTTGACGCACCAAACTTTTCATGAACCAACGTACGCTGTCAGAGTTATAGGTCGGGAAATCGCCCTCCCAGTCGTTTTCGTTGCCCATGCCCCATAGGATGATACTGGGGTGGTTATAATGCTGGGTGATCATGTTTTCCAGCATGCGATGTGCTTGCATGCGATAACGATCCCCTCCTAATCCTCCTCTGCACCAAGGTATTTCCTCCCATACCATGATGCCCAAAGAGTCGCATAGGTTCAAAACGATATTGCTTTGCTGGTAATGTCCCAACCTGATCATGTTGGCTCCCATGTTCTTGATTTGTCTCATTTCATGACGTATCATACTGTCGCTCATCGCAGCTCCTACACCGGCATGGTCTTCGTGGCGGTGTGTGCCACGTAACAACAGTCGTTTTCCGTTAAGGTAGAAGGGACCATGAGGCTTGAATAGATAGCTACGCAGACCAAATGTTTCATTTGCGTTAAGTGTGTCGCTATCTACTAACAACTGTAAACGACAACTATATAATCGTGGAGTGTCTGGACTCCACAATATGGGATGGCGTATTGATAGCATGTGTTGGTATAATGTATCGCATAGTTGTTCGCTGAAGTGACCAACTATTTGACCTTGGGGCGAGGTAATGGTGCCCAGCAGTCGTACTGGTTTGTGAGTGCTATTGGATAATTTGACATCGAGCTGTATGGAAGCCCTTTTGCCTTGTAAGCTGGGTGTTACCTTAATCTGCTGTAAATTTACACATGGCGTATACACTAAGTTGAGGTGGCGGTAAATTCCCCCATAGAGGTTGAAGTCCGACATGTCGGAAGGAATGAGTTGTACATCACGGCTGTTGTCGCAACGAATGGCAATGGGGATCTTTCCACCGAAGTGCCCACGGCATAGTGCAGTAGTGTCAAAGCCTGCTACTGCTTCGGTAATGTCTACAGTCCATTCATCGTAGCCGCCCACATGAGTAGCTACATGTTTGTCATACACATAAACTTCTGTTTTTTGCCCAGCACCTTCGAACTCGAGAATGGTGCGTCCTCCAGGATATGGATTGTGTAGAGTCAACAGTGCGCGATACCATCCCGGACCCTGATAATAATTTTGGTCAGGGTCACAGGCATCAGTAGCATTGAAGCAATGTGGCAGCCTTACCGTCTGCCATAGAGGGACAGCCTGAGGTTTTCCTGGTTGTACTGGGCGCCAAACTTCCCAAATGCTTCCTAAATCGCCACGCACAAACTGCCAGCCACTGTCTATATGTTGACGATTTTGAGTGGGAAGAATGGCATGGACAGCTGTGGCGTAACAGCTTATGCTCAGGGTCCAGATGAGCAACCTTATTAACTTCTTCATATTAAAATCAAATGTATTGTATTGCCCCGTGTCAGCGTTGGAGAAGTCTGTTGAGGGCTTCTAAATAATAATAATCAGCATAACAGATGGGTACGTCTATCTCGCTGCCTGCTGGGTGATGCCCAGTGGAATGCAGTAATATGAATCCACAGTTACTTCCTTCGGGGGCTCGATAATGTTGATAAAGGCTGTCGAGTGTACGTTTGGCAAAGCTTAAGCAGGATGATGCTTCCTTTGTAGGCAGGTAGTTCGCCAACTCGAAGAGAGCGGAGGTAGCAATAGCTGCGGCTGAGGCATCGCGCGAAGTATGGGGTATGTCTCGTGACTTCATGTCCCAGTAGGGTATACCATCTGCGGGGAGAGGCAATGACATGATGAAATGGGCAATATGACGAGCCTGTTCCAGATAACGTACGTCATGAGTGTAGCGATAGCACATGGTATAGCCGTACAGTCCCCAAGCTTGTCCCCGACTCCAAAAAGAATCGTCACTCTCGCCTTGGGCAGTACATCGCATGCGCACAGCTCCAGTGAGCGTGTCATAATCGACTACGTGGTACGACGAAAAGTCAGGACGGAAATGGTGTTGTAATGTAGTGTTTGCATGACTCACCGCAATGTGCCAGAACGTTGAGTCGCCAGTGATCTGTGTGGCACGGAACAACATCTCAAGATTCATCATGTTGTCAATGATGACAGGAAATTGCCATCGGTCTCGATGATGGTCCCATGATCTCAGGCAGCCTACTGTGCTGTTGTATCGTGTGATTAGACTTTTGGATGCTTGCACTACGACATCCCTGTAGGAGCGTTCTCCCGTGAGATCGAAAGCCTTGCCAAAGCTGTTGCCGATCATGAACCCCAGGTCGTGGGTAGAACGAAGCCATTTAGCATCTTCAACAGGCCATGTGAAGCTGATTGCTTGCTGTCTCCAGAAGTCGTCATGCGTGTAGGCATACATTTGCCATAATGAGCCTGCGAAGAACCCCGAACACCAGTCTTTGGCACTTACGAGTGCCAGGGTTCCATCGTGATTCAGACTGCGTGGGATGATACGATGGCGAAGGGAATTGGCACTGTCATTGCGCGCCTGATTCGTACATTTGATGGCAAGGCGTAATTGCTCCATAGCATGAGCCATTGCCATGTCGGTAGCGCTGGGCTGATAATACAACAGGAAAAATGGATCGCTCAAGTCAAGATGTCGGTACTGCCTGAATAGCCGTAGATAATCAGTCCGAGTGGAATCAAGATATTGAGCGGTGCGGTACAAATCCTTGCAAAACTCTTGTTGCTTGTAATCCCATTCGCTGATTTGCTGATAAGGCCAATCTTCAACACGTTTGCCTACATAGGTTGTAAGAAAATCCATAGCCTTGTAAAAAGAACGACCATCTGGTGAGGTGCTATGTGATAGTTCTATTCCAATATGACGACCCATCAGAAAGAGATCAATCATGTGGGTGAGGTTGTATTGCGAATAGCCAAAAGCCAATGTACGCCTCAGTTCTTGAGGCATTCGGCCATCTGGTTCAATCTGTGTAAAGAGACGCCGTTCTGGAAAATGCTGAAGGACCTGTTGTGCCTCTTTCTTCTGACCTGCGTAGAGAGCAAAGGATACAATTTGTGCATCATAGGCAATGGCATGGTTGTTTTTTGCATTACTTTCACCTATGCCCTGTGGGCTATGTAGCATCCATTGCAATAACTGTCCAAACCAGTGGCGCAGTCGCTGGGAGTCGTGATGAGTGAATGCGGGTGACTGCTCGAGCAAGTACACAGCTTCAAGCATGGAGACAAAAGAATAGGTATCGAGCACGCCTGAGGAACGCCCTTTATTACCATTACGTCCTGGTATCATCTGGGCGTATTCAAGGTTGGGATTCATCGCAGTAGATTTGTTGAAAAACCATACTCTTAATAAATCAGCCGCTTTCTTAGCATAACGTTCGTCACCACTTAGGTACCATGCCAAAGAGAGAGTCGTTACGCGTGTTGCTGTGGTACCAAGGCGGTTACGGTCAAGATCATTCAGCTCAGGATTTGATTGACCGTCACGACTTATATAGGGAAGACCATCGGGCCGATTGGGATCTGGCCAGTAGTAGCGAGCTAAGCTCATGTAATCATGCTTGTTACCGCTTGCAGGAATCTTTGTCTTCATCATCACAGAGAGTGGCACTGCATTGAGAAGTTGGTTGGCCTGCTCAATGAGAGACTGATACATTTGTGAATAGAACGGCTCATGGATATGCTGCCTTACTTGAGCAAGATGTTCACGGTCCCAGATAACTTGAGCCATGGAAGTTTGGAGGACCCAGCTTAACAATAACAAAAATACGATTCGTTTACTCATGAACATAAGATGCTTAGTTGACGTTGACGGTAACATAGTAGTTCTCGGTGAAGGCACGCACCTCGTATTCATCAGTAATAGTGATACTGGTGGAGGCTACATTGTCCGATGTCATCGTAATGGTAGGATCCTGGGTGAGCACGCGTAGAGAACCCTTTTTATTGCTGATTGCCTTTATATATACGGGTTGCATGCCTTGTTTGGCATGAGGCCAAATCATGGAGTATCCACCATTATGGACAGGCGTTAAGACTTGCCCCAAACTATCAGTCACTTGGTAGTCTACGCCTTCCGTGAGATCCTTTGAGGTCGTGTAATACCATACCTCTGGACTATAACTGCGTGTGAAAGCACTGAAGAAGTAAGTGGGTATGGCTACTGTATTATCTTTTGTCACACTATATTTCAATTCATTACCGCCTGGATACTTTACATTCCCCAAACCATAGTAGTAAACGTGTGCCATTTCGGCATTATCATTGCTCCACTCATCATCACTGCATGAGATAATCGATAGTGTTGCTAATAATATTCCAAAAATAAATAATATTTTTTTCATAATTGTTGATGTCATTCGATTAAAAGATAAATTACCAATTAGGATTCTGAACAATATTCCCACCTGATGTACCTATTTCGTACGATGGTATGGGGTAGAGATAGTCACGGGCTGGGTCGAAACTGCGGGAGGACCCCTCTTCTATGACATAGATATTGCCTTCATCATACACTTTAGTTCCGTTATAAGTACCATCAGCAGCAGTGAGTTTCTTTTGTACTTCTGTGGCTGCAGTTCCCGTATCATCAGGACTGTATATGAGGCCCAATATAGGCTGTGGTAGTACTTTCTCCGCAGTCTTCCATCGCATGATGTCGTTATAGTGTAAACCCTCGTCTATAAATTCGACCATCCGTTCGCGGCGTATTTCTTGTAGCATGTTAAGGCCATGCTGGTTGACAAAGTCATTGGTTAACTTTACATTGAAGCCGCTACGTTTTCGAACTGCATTGACAGTCTGGTCGAGTACGGCATCACTAACAGCTCCGTCAAGTTCATACTTTGCCTCTGCATAAGAAAGCAGGATCTCAGCATATCGAATAATCATTTTGTCAAGAGTCTCACGGTTGGTCGTGCTCCACTCATCGAGAAGAAATCCTTTTTTAATTCCATAACCATAGCCATGTTGATTGGTAAATGGTTCGTAGGGACCTTTGTATGCCTCTTCGCCCACAGAATAAACTGTCATCTTGAGGCGAGGATCCCTGTTGTCGAGAACACTGGCAAGATTGGTCTCAGGGTGCACAGCCAATGGCGACAATTCGCGGGGCAGTCCATCTGCATATAAGAAGTTGTCGAGCATGTTACGTGTTAGCGCAGCTGCATTTTCGAGACCACGTGAGTTATTGTGCGTGATAGTGCCTTCACCGTTAGGGCCATAAACTTTGATGAACACGGCTTCTTTGTTGCTGCTGCCTTCACCTTCCCAAAGGAAGAGTTTTTGGAAATCAGGGTATAAGGCGTGACGACCCTCCTTCATCATTGTTTCTGCAGCTGAGATAGCACGTTGTAGATGAATTTTGTAGTCACCATCAAGGTGATGGTACTTCATATAAGTTCCCTCATAGAGCCCAATGCGTACTAACATGCCTAAAGCTGCAGAACGGGATACACGCCCCCAATCGGAAGCCGACTTTAGATTGTTGATGTCAGGCAGATGGGCAGCGGCAAAGTCGAGATCCTCGTAACATTGATCAATCACCTGGGCACGTGAGTCTCGACCCTTGGTAATCTCTGGATCTTTTGTGTTGTCAAATGTTTTTGTGATGAGAGGGACATCCCCATACTTCTGAACCAAGTCAAAGTAATGATAGGCACGGAAGAAACGAGCTTCCGCTATCCAACGGTCGCGTGCGGATTCGCTCAGAGGTGATATCGCTCCCTTTTCAATAATTTTATTGCATCGGTAAATATCTTGATAAGGATTTGTCCAATCGCCAGATGTTCCTGGTACGTTCCGGTTACCGCTGGAGATACTATTTTGGTTGGGGCCAACGAGCTCATCAGAACGTAGGTCATGTGAAAAGCCACCTAAATCAATATAGAGTCGATTACATGCACCACGAAAGTCTGTTTCTGATTTCCAGAAGTTGCTATCAGCAAGTGCAGTCTCAGGATCTCTGTCTAAAGTGCAGCCACTCATGATCATGGCTGTCAATGCAAATATAATAATCTTTTTCATAAGGATATTCTTTTTATAAAGTGATATTCACACCCATTGTCCAACTGCGGAAGAATGGATAGAGATAGCGATTGGCGTTATTTCCAATTTCAGGGTCAAATACTTTTAACATATTTGTGTGTTCCCATACGTCCTCGCCGGATATATATACATGAACTCTTTGAACAATTTTCTGAAGGCCTGGAACAGTGTAACCTAAGGTGATGTTCTTCAAGCGTAGGTATGAGCCATCTTGTAACCATTTGTCAGAGGGTTTAAAGTTAAAGTCATTACCCTTATACTGATAGATGCGTGGCCAGTAGGCATCTTGATTTTCCTCTGTCCAGTAGTTGCGATGAATCGTCCATGGCATTTCGTAGTCTTGATATAATGGCGCGAAAGCTGAGGGTTGTACCCATACCTTGCGTTTCCCTACGCCTTGGAATAGTGCGGATAAGTCAAATCCATGCCATTGCACGCTAATATTAAAAGCGTATGTATAGCGGGCATTCGAGTTTCCTAAGTATACTAAGTCTCCATGGTCGGAAGGCGTGGCTCCTCCAACGCCTAACTGGTGGTCGGGTTGACCTTGTGCAAGGTATTTTACGTCGCCACCTGAAACTTTACCATCGTTGAATGACTTATAGCCAGGATGGTCAAGTTTATATTGCTCGTATTCTTTTCGACTTGACCAGAACCCATCCGTCTTGTATCCCCAAATGGTATTAAGCTCGTAACCCTGCAATAAAGTCACGGACCCTTCGCCAATGGTGCTGGCACCATCGTACTTAACGAGCTTGTTCTGACTATCAGAGATATTCAATCCCAATTGGTAGCTCACTTTGCCTATCTTATCACGCCATCCAATATTAAAGTCCCATCCCCATGTCTTAAGTTTACCAACATTTACCTTGGGGACGCTAATACCTATCTGATGGGGAAGTTGTAAGGATGATAACATGTCATCATTGGTTTTCCAGTAGTATTCGAAGGTGCCATATAGACGATTGTTTAATAGACCGAAGTCTAAGCCGAGATTGGTCGTAGAGATAACTTCCCAGGTTTTATCGGTTGAGGCCATTGAACTTTGGTAGAAATACTTTTCTCCCATATAAGTACTGGATCCGCCACTTGTGATGAGGGGAATATAGTCGTACAGTCCTAATACGGCACCATTACCCAGTTGACCCCAACTGGCTCGTACTTTCAAGTTACTAATCGTTGGTACTTTGAACCAACTTTCTTCGCTAACACGCCATGCTGCACTTACAGATGGAAATGCTTTCCATCGTTTTGAAGGTGCCAAACGACTGCTTCCGTCATACCGAATGTTCGATTCAAAAAGATAGCGCTCTTTGTAGTTATAGTTCAGGCGACCAAAGTAAGACATCATTGACCAGGGTTGGATATTGTCTGATAGGGATGTATTCGTAGCCTCAGCCGTATCGTAGAAATTGAAAGAGTAGAAATCGTTGGATATCATATTCTTGGCAGTAGCACTGATTTCATCCTTACGGTAATTCTCATAAGAGCTTCCTCCCAGTAATGTAAAGTGATGTTGCTTGGCAATGCTAAAATCATAAGTGACAGTAGCCTCAAGCAGGTCGTGATAGTCGCTATTTTTTTGTTTGAAGAGTGAGTTAGGTACGCCATAGTTGTAGCGTACGCTTTTGCCCATTCTATCTTTCCAATACAGTGTACGAGTATTGGTTTGACTGGCATAATAGCCTGCGCGGCGTGAACCGCTGAGGTTTATGCGTAGACCCTTTACGAAATCTTTTAGGGTAAAACTGGCCTTACCGATATAAGCTTGGTAGCGATTTATATTACTACCTCCGTTTTTGCAAATATCTATGGGGTTCGCCTGTAAGTCCCCGTTGAAGATATTTCCACTCATGTCTCCACCGTAAATACCTTCTCCATCGGCTTCGGGTACATAGATTGGTTGACGGCCACGTGTAGAATATAAACGATAAAAAATAGAGGTAGAGCCAGCTGAGCTCTGTTCCGTTTTACTGTCCTGATACTGCATGTTTACAGCAAGATCTATATACTTGCTCAACTTTGCATTAATTTTTGCATGCAGATTAGTGCGACGGTTGTCATCTGGTCCATATTTGATAATGCCATCTTTGGTAAAGATATTCCCAGATAGCATGTAATTTAAGTTTTTTGTCCCCCCACTCACCGAAACAGAATGACTCATTTGGTGAGTAAAGTTCTTAGTGCCTTCGTCTACCCAATTGGTAGCCTCGAAAAGATCCCAACGTCCATTGGAGAGTGGTCGGTAATTAAAGTTAGGATTACCCACCCACGATGATTTTTCGGCACTCCATTCAGTCTTTCCCGTCGCGTTGATACGACTATTATTGATGAAGTCTTGTTCTTCCCAAGCAGGCAGACGTTCTGGCATATTGCCTGGGATGTTGAAAGAGTAGTATCCGTCATAGTTAATTCGCACTTTTCCTTCAGAACCACTTTTTGTGGTGATGAGCACCACTCCTGCTGCGGCACGGGCACCGTAAATAGCAGCAGCAGCGGCATCTTTTAGTACTGAAATAGACTCGATGTCGTTTGGATTCAATAGGTTCATGTCTCCTTCGATGCCATCAATGAGTACCAATGTCGAAGTACTGTTTACTGACGAGAAACCACGAATGCGCATCCCCGACGTTTCACTGCCCGGTTGCCCACTGTTTCGTAGAATGGTGACTCCAGGCATCATGCCTTGAAGGGCTGCAGTAACGTTAGAAGTCGGCCTGGAGGCGATCTCGTCGCCATTCA
>CAJLYG010000025.1 GCA_905210845.1 uncultured Prevotella sp. | reverse complement strand
TGGCTCTGCTCATCTGGCTTAACGAAAACGTTCGCTTACGCGCACCTTTTCTCGCCATGGCAGAACTCAAGCAAGCTTGGTTCTGCTCATCTGGCTTAACGAAAAGGTTCAGGAAAAGAAACCAACATGGAAGACCCTTGGTCAGTGCAAAGCAGTAGCCGTGCGATTCTATCATACGGAAAAGAGGATGCATCAGATCACAATCTTGATACACCCTCGAATTTCCATATAGGGAGGCACGATATTCATCTATTTCCCTTTAATTTTGCTTCACTTAACGACCGTGGCTTTTAGGATCCTGACATCTTCTTGGGGTCGATCATTCTCGTCAGTGTCAACCCACTGTATCTCACGTACGACATCCATGCCCTCTAACACCTCTCCAAAGACAGTGTATTCATTGTCCAAATGAGGTGTTCCGCCATATTTCTTGTATGCTTCCCGAATCTCTTGGGGCATTTTCACATGTGTCGTCGTATCCAGACGAGCCTGCACCTTATCCAACATCTCATCTGTAAACCTTTTGCCATAAACGATATAAAACTGGCTCATTGAGCTTTCTCTTTGGGGATTTACATCATTTCCTTCACGAGCTGCAGCCAACGCGCCCCTCTTATGGAAGAGTTTAGGGTAAAGGATCTCAGCTGGTATCTTATAGCTTTCTTTACTATCACCCAACAGTTGGCCTGGTTGTGCATGCCTGCTGGCGGAATCCCCTGACTGAATCATGAAATTCTGGATGACACGATGGAAGAGAACACCATTGTAAAACCCTTCCTTTGTCAATTTCAAGAAATTATCCCGATGCTTGGGTGTCTCATTATAAAGGGCAAGAAGGATATTCCCCTTCGTCGTTTCTAATAGCACCTCGTGTCGAAGGGTATCTTCTTGGGCTACAAGAGGCAGCTGAGTCACAAGCAGCAAGATTGCTAAAAATATTTTTTTCATGTCAAAACGATTAGTATGCATCTCCACGAGATATTTCATCTCTATCGATCTTTTTCTTGTCTATTGAATACCAAGCGTATACGATATAAGCAATTACGAATGGAATTAGCAAGCTCACGATAGCCATGGTTCGCAAGGTAAACTCACTGCTACAGCTATTCACAATGGTCAGGGAGCTCTGCATATCCACATTAGAAGGATAATAAGCAGTATGATTCCATCCAGCGCAAAGGAAAAGGACTAAAACTACTAAAACGACTCCTATTCCCGCAGGCCAAATTCCACGGATATAATCTCTTTTGAAAAGTGTGCGTACAATAGCATATAAAAGTAGTCCAACCCCTACCACCAAAACTATAGAGAGATACCACATATCTCCAAGGTTATTCAGGTATTTCATTGACTCCATAAAGACAAGATTCGTTTGAGGATCATAAGCAAAGCCATCTTTCAGAAGCGTACGGATGAAGAACCAAAGGAAAGTGACCAGGAAAGCTGCAGTTGAAAAGACGAGACGACCACGGGCTTGGGATCTAATTTTCTCATCATTCACATTATTAATTATATATAAGATACCTAAGATACGAGCAAGGAAGAATACCGCCAGACCGAAAAGGACATTATAAAAATCCAACAGTGCATCCAATCCGTTACTGGCATTAGCCCATCTGCTGATTACCGGTTGCATGCCATCCGTAATGTTCTGCTTTTCCACCACGAAATTACTACCATCAAAGAATGTAGCCACAGCACCACCCAGAAGCAACGGACCTATTATACCATTGATAACCAAGAACACTTGAAAGGTTTTCGCGCCCAATAGATTACCCAATTTATTCTGGAATTCATAGCTGACGGCCTGAAGGACGAAAGAGAACAAGATAATCATCCAAAGCCAATATGCCCCTCCGAAGCTTGTGCTATAGAAAAGCGGGAAGGATGCAAAGAATGCTCCTCCAAAAGTAACTAAGGTAGTAAAAGTGACTTCCCATTTTCTACCCGTACTATTGATAACGATCCTGCGTTCCTCAGGAGACTTACCTATTTCAAAGATCAAGGAATTAGCCCCTTGCACAAACATCAAGAACACGAGTAAGGCCCCTAACAACGAGATCAGGAACCACCAATATTGCTGTAAAAAACTATATGTCATGATTTTAAGAGTTTATGGGATAAACGAACTATTTAGAAACTTGACTTTCTGATGAGGAATCGACCATAGAATGCTCAGGTCCCTTTTTGATTTGTTTGCACAAGATACTAATCTCCACGGCAAGCATTGTCGTGAATAACAACAAAAAGATAAAGAAGGTCAATGCTACACTTCCTGCTTGGATATCTGAAATGGCAGCGCCCACTGGGAGCATGTCTTGAATGGTCCATGGCTGCCGCCCCATCTCTGCAACCAGCCATCCCGATTCACTTCCAATATAAGCCAATGGAACCAAGACTAAAGACAAGATCAAGAACCATCTATATTTCGAGATATCTTTCTTGTAGACCAAGAATAGCGAGGCAAGGAAGAAAAGGATGAACAGACACCCCAAGCCGACCATTACCCTAAAAGCATAAAAGCACAATGGAATATTGGGAACCAATTCATCAACATTCTTTATATATCCATATCCAAAATATTTCATGTTAGGTTTCAGAACTGCCAACGCAGCTGACTTCTGCTCTGGAGTCTTTGCCTTATGATAAGCAGACAGAGCGAGAATGGCTTTCTTACCCCTTGCGATCTTTTCTTCAGCAGAAAGCTCTTTCGTTCCATCTGGTTTCGTATAGCCTTGAAGAATGTCATTGACACCAGGGACATATCCATGGAGTTGGTGGGTGGCCAATATAGACAATCCATAGGGTATGCCTATCTTAAATGGGGGCTCTTTTTCTGTTCGGTAATCCGGCTGGACAAAAGGATTCAGCAAAGCAATACCTGTTAAGCTCTGATCTGTCCCTCCCTGATACAAAGCCTCCATGGCTGCTAATTTCATGGGCTGGACCTTAGACACCATATAGGCAGAATTATCCCCTGAAAAGGCTGCAAGCAGAGAAGCGACGAGCCCAACAACAGACCCTACCTTTATACTTTCCACAGCCAGCTTCTGTTCTCTCTTCCTGAGCAAATACCAGCAACTCACCGCAACCGTAAAGACCGCGCCAATAATCCATGAAGAAGTGACGGTATGGAAGAATTTATCAATGGCGTAAGGAGATAGGGCCACATCCGCGAACGAGACCATTTCATTTCTCATGGTATCCGGATTAAATTCACAGCCGACAGGATATTGCATCCAGGCATTGGCTACCAAGATCCACCACGCTGAAATAGTCGCTCCCAATCCTGTCAACCATGTGGAAGCGAGATGAAATCCTGGGGAGACTTTCTTCCAACCGAAAAACATGACTGCTACAAACGTGGATTCCATGAAAAAGGCTACAATACCCTCTATCGCCAAAGGAGCGCCAAAAATATCACCTACGAACCAAGAATAATTGCTCCAATTTGTACCAAACTCAAATTCAAGGATAATTCCAGTGGCAACGCCCATGGCAAAGTTGATGCCGAAAAGCTTCTGCCAAAAACGTGACGCATCCTTCCAAAAACGTTTTTTCGTACGATAATAACAAGTTTCAATGATCCCCATGATCACGGCAAGTCCCAATGTCAATGGGACGAATAGCCAATGATAAATGGCTGTGAGTGCGAACTGGGCTCTTGACCAGTCGATCGTTCCTGCACTAATGTCTAATAATTGGTTAAGCATATAATAAAGTATTTATGATTCTTTACATTCATGGCACTGCCCGCCGCTCTAATTCTGTAGAGACATATTGGGCTTCCTCTCCCTTTGGGGCATTTTCTTTCAAGAAATTCGGGAAAAAGAAAACCTTCAATATGGCGAATATAATAACGACCTTCACCACGATAACCAGCCATAGCGTCTTCCCTATCGTCATGTGACGAAAGCCATCATAATATAGGTCAAATACGCGATAGACAAAACTACTCTTATCCATGGAATTAAAGTTTTCGGGTACAAATATAAGAAAATAAATTAAATGTTGTCCTATTTTTCCATAAAAATGCTAAATTTTAAGTTTATAAAGGTTTACTGTCCTATTTTCTTTTGCCATTTGAGATAAAAACTCTAAATTTGCAACTGTTTAAAACAAGTACGATTGCTACGAATATGAATAAGAAAATTATAATCCCTTTAATTATTCTCGCCCTATTGTTAATAGGAGGAGTTGTCTATCTGAAGCTTAATCTTGACAAGCAAAAGAAAGAGAATAAAGCTATGCAGGAACTTGCTGAACTTGACAAAAAAGAAATGGAGAATGAATATCAGCAATTTGCCAACCAGTATAGTGAAATGAAGACCCAGATCAACAACGACTCCATCGTGGCACAATTGACAAATGAGCAGAATAAGACCCAGCGTTTATTGGAAGAACTCAGGCATGTCAAGAGTACAGACGCAGCAGAGATCACCAGATTGAAGAAAGAGCTGGCTACTGTCCGTGCTGTGTTGCGCAGTTATGTCATGGAGATTGACTCCTTGAATCGCCTCAACCAGAACTTGACGGCGGAGAACACAAGGGTGAAAGGGCAATATGAGGCGGCAACCCGACAAATCGAAGGATTAAACAGCGAGAAAGCCGGCTTGGCGCAGAAAGTAGCCATCGCGGCTCAATTGGATGCTACAGGCATTAGCATGACAGCCATGAACAAACGCGGAAAGAAGACGCATGACATGAGTAAGTGCAAGAGCATCCAAGTGAGTTTCAGCTTAACAAAGAATGTTACAGCGGCCAGTGGGATGAAGAACATTTATGTCAGGATCATGTCCCCTACCGGCACTCTTCTGGGAGGAGGCGGATCTTTCACTTATGAGAACCGCTCGTTGCAGTGTTCCATGATGAAGAGAATTGAATATGATGGTCAGGAAACTCCTGTCACCATGTATTGGAATGTCTCTCAGGCTCTTGTTGAGGGAACCTACCAGGTGAGCATCTTCGCTGATGGCAATATGATCGGATCAAGAAGTTTTGCATTCAAATAATGAAGAAACTATTCACAATATTCATACTAATGGGTACTGTTGTGCCAATAGAAGCACAACGTGTCTTGAGCCTTGACAGTTGCCGGGCATTGGCATTGCGCAACAACAAGCAGCTCAACGTATCCAAATTGAACAAAGACGTTGCGATCAACACCAGGAAGGCAGTAAAGACCAAATATCTGCCAAAGGTAGACGCATCTGGTGCCTATCAGTTTACAAGCCGGGAAATTTCTCTCTTAAGCAAAGAGCAGAAGAATGCCCTGAGCAACTTCGGCTCAAACGTAGGTGGGCAGATCAGCAATGACTTAGGTCCCATCATTACTGATCTTGCACAAAAAGGAGTTATTACGGTAGGACAGGCACAACTCTTGGGCAACATTCTGAACCAAGCGGGAACATCTATGAGTTCTGCACTGAATGCAGCTGGGCAGAAAGTACGTGATGCCTTCCGGACTGACACGCGTAATATTTTCGTCGCAAATGTAATGGTTCGCCAACCCATTTACATGGGGGGTGCGATTACAGCTGCAAACAAGATCGCAGAAATCAATGAAGACCTTGCCGACAATAATATAGAAAGAAAAACCCAATCCACTTTATACGACATTGACCAAGCTTATTGGTTAGTTGTATCTGTCCAACAAAAAAGAGCTCTCGCAGATAACTATCTAAAACTTGTCAAGAAATTCGATGAGGATGTAGAGAAAATGTTAAAGCAAGGTGTTGCGACTAAGGCGGAGAAGCTACGAGTAGACGTTGAAGTCAATAAGGCAGAGATGCAAAAGACACAGGCGGAGGATGGAGTCGTGCTCTCCAAGATGCTCCTGTGCCAGCTTTGTGGTCTTCCCTTGGACGAGGATATTACCCTTGTGGATGAGAATCGTCAGGACCTCGCTACTGCCGATGGTCTCTATAATGTGGACACGAAAACTGCCATTGACAATCGTCCTGAACTGAAAATGCTTCAAAACACGGTTGATATCAGTCGGCAGAATACCAAACTGATACGCGCTGAGTATCTTCCTAAAGTTGCTGCCATAGGCGGATACCTTATCTCAAACCCAAATGTCCTGAATGGATATGAGCGGAAATTCAGTGGATATTTCCATATTGGAGTTGCTGTGACTGTTCCCGTCTGGAACTGGTCAGAGGGAAGGTACAAGATTGCCGCTACGAAAGCAGCCTCAACAATTGCAGAGATGGAATTAAGTGATGCCCGTGACAAGGTACAACTGCAGGTCAGCCAGGATGCGTTTAAAGTAAAAGAAGCCAATAAGAAGTTGGCTATGGCACGCAAGAACACACAGAGTGCTGAAGAAAACCTCCGTTGTGCAAACTTAGGCTTTAAGGAAGGTGTCATGCAAGCCACGGAAGTAATAGCTGCCCAGACTGCCTGGGTTGAGGCAATGACACAAAAGATAGATGCAGAAATAGATGTTAAACTAAGCCAGGTGAACCTCCAAAAGGCCCTTGGAACATTATCATTTTAAAGAATATGTCAGCAAAATCACAACATACAAACATTCTGCTTGCAGTATTAGGATTCACTGCAGTAGTAGCCATTGTAGGCGTCATTGGATTTTTCACTCTTGGAAAAGAAGATGAGATCATTCAAGGTGAAGTCGATGTAACAGAATATCGTGTATCAAGCAAGCTGCCGGGACGTATTGTTGAGCTCCGCGTCAAAGAAGGCGATTATGTACACGTGGGTGATACCCTTGCCATTCTTGAAGTCCCGGAAGTGGCAGCCCAGCAAAAAGCGGCAGAGGCCACGGAAGGGGCAGCAAAAGCCGTAAGTGAACTGACAGACAAGGGAGCACGGAAAGAACAAATCCAAAGTGCCTATCAACTTGTTCAACAGGCAATAGCTGCACGAGACATCGCCAAGAAATCATACAACCGTATCCAAAACCTCTTCAATGAAGGTGTGATGACAGCCCAGAAGCGAGACGAGGCTTTTGCTGCATACAAAGCGGCTGAAGCACAAGTGAAAGCTGCTCAAAGTCAATACGAGATGGCGAAGAATGGAGCCCGCACCGAAGAAAAGGAGGCTGCTGCCAAACAGGCACAAGCAGCGAAAAGTGCTGTCGATGTCGTAAAATCCCTACTGAAGGAAACCGTGCAAGTCGCTACCATGGAAGGAGAGGTCAGTGATATCTACCCAAAGGTTGGGGAATTAGTTGGGATGGGCTCTCCCATCATGAGCATTTCTGTTCTTGATGATATGTGGGGCACTTTCAATGTCCGGGAGGATCAGCTGAACGGCTTAAAGGTAGGCGACACCTTCACGGCTTTCTGTCCTGCCTTCAATAAGGACTTGAGAATGAAAGTCTACTATATCAAGGATGAAGGCGCGTATGCGGTATGGAAGGCTACCAAGGCTAACGGGCAGTATGACTTGAAGACCTTTGAGGTGAAAGCCCGTCCGTTGAAGAAGTTTGACGGCCTTCGCCCTGGAATGTCATTGATTGTCAAAGAATAGGCTGAATGAAGGTCTTCAAACAGATACTGAGCATAGCACAAAGGGAATGTGGTATATTGATGCACAATCCAATATACCTGTTCTGCATGGTGATCTTCCCGATCATCGTCATGATTTTCTTTACTTCATTGATGAAAGAAGGTCAACCAGAAAACATGCCCGTAGGGGTTGTCGACTTAGACAATACGACAACGACACGGGCTCTAATCAGGAAATTGGATGCTTTCCAAACCACAAGGATTGTGGGGCATTATACGAATATGAATGAAGCCCGTGAGGCGATCCAGCGGAATGAAATCTATGCATTCATCTATTTCCCGAAGCATACGACAGATGACCTGTTAGCCAACCGCCAACCTAAGATTTCTTTCTATTATAGTGATGCATCTATAACATCAGGTTCCTTATTGTTCAGGGACTTGAAGACAATTTCTACCTTAGGTTCTGCGGCAATAGGCTCTGCAAAGCTTTCTGCCTTAGGAAAAACGCCTGACGAGATCAAGACTTTTCTTCAGCCTATCTCCATTGACCTTCACCCATTAAATAATCCGGAAATCAACTATAACGTGTACCTGACCTGTGCTCTGTGCCCCGCCATCCTCATGTTATTCGTTTTCTTGATTACTGCATATTCCATTGGTACGGAACTGAAGTTTAACCGCTCTAAGGAGTGGATGAAAATGGCTGACGACAATGTGGTCGTTGCATTAGTGGGAAAGATGCTGCCACAGTTTCTGATCCTACTAACGATATTCTACGTTTACCAGTTTTACATCTATCAGATAGAAGGGTTCCCGCATTACGGAGGTGTGGGTACGGTATTGTTATTGGGACTGTTAGCGGTCACTGCCGGTGAAGGCTTTGGAATCTTCGCCTTTGGCATGATGCCATCCCTTCGAATGTCAATGAGCATCTGTTCACTTTGGGCAGCCTTGAGCTTTTCTATCATGGGTTCTGCCTTTCCTATTACTGCCATGGATCCAGAAATCGAAGCAATTGCGCAGCTCTTTCCGATGCGCCATTATTTTATGGTTTATCAAATATGTGTGTTCAATGGCTATCCGCTCATGGACGCATGGGGTAATATCGCAGCGCTGATCATTTTCACATTCCTGCCACTATTAGTGTTACACCGCATTCGTAAAGCAATGCTTGAATATATCTATATCCCATAATAAGAGATGGAAAAAGGTAGTTTATTATATAAAATCAAGGAAGGCATCCAAGATAGCTGTTATATCTGGGCGCGCGAGATGAGGGACTCCTTCAAAGACGAAGGCGTGCTGATTTTCTTTATTCTCGTACCTATATTCTACCCCGTTCTCTATTCTTGGATCTATAACAATCAGGTGGTAAGGAACGTTCCTGTGGCGGTCATTGACCAATCAAAGAGTGATATGAGCCGTGAATTTGTACGCAAAGTTGATGCTGCTCCTGATGTCAAGGTGGCTTATTATTGTAATAATTTAGAGGAAGCCAAGAACTTAGTCGGGAAGCAAGTGGTCAAAGGCATCATCTACATTCCGGGCGACTTCCAACGTAAAGTCGTCCGCCACGAGCAGGCCAAGCGGGCGATAATCGATATGCCGGGCGAGCAGGCTGTTGTCAGCGTTTATTGCGACATGGCGATTATGCTATATTACAAGGCGATTTACCAGACCACGGTAGCGGTCTCCTCGGGAATGAATGCGCACATCCAAATCCCACAATCCCAGAATTTCACTGACCGTGAGGATGAAGTAACCACCAAGCCGCTCGACTATGATGATGTGCCCATCTTCAACAGTACAACGGGGTATGGCGACTTTATCATACCCGGAGTGCTCATCCTGATTCTGCATCAGACGTTACTGTTAGGAATTGGTCTTGCAGCAGGTACGGCACGGGAGAACAACCGATACCAGGACCTGATACCTACGAGCAAGCATTATAATGGATTGTTCCGTATCGTGATAGGGAAATCCATGTGCTATTTCATGATCTATTGTATCATGGCGGCATGGGTTGTCATGATCATCCCCAAGTTATTCGGCTTTGTCCATCTCATCTCGTTTAGCGAATGTGTCGCCATCATGGTACCTTTCTTATTAGCCACGATCTTCTTTGGGATGATGATCTCTTGCACCATCCGCTATCGTGAGAATGTCATGTTACTCGTTGTCTTCACATCCGTCCCACTTTTGTTTATGTCTGGCGTATCATGGCCACAGGCCAATATGCCTGGAGTGTGGCAGGCAGTCGCTTGTTTCTTCCCATCCACATTCGGCATGAGGGCTTTTATACGGTTGAATACGATGGGTGCCAACCTCAGTGACGTGCAGATTGAGTATCAAGCCCTTTGGATACAAACGCTGGTCTACTTCCTGTTGACATGTGCTGTGTACCGTTTCCAATTGAACATGGCAAAGAAGCATGCGTTAGATCATATCCACTCCTTGAGAGAAAAGGCAGAAAGGGCAAAAGCTGCCAAGAAAGCCTCAGGGACGATGACTGTTCTTCCAACAGCAACGGAGGAATAGGCCTTTCATGGTTCTTTGCGGAAAATTGGTGCTTCCGTGTAATTTCATGTAATAAATCGCTTGCGACTTTGCACATACTTTTCTATTTTTGCAATGTCCGGATAAAATAACATGTCTAACATTAAAACAACAAGAAGTATGAAAGCGAAAATGATGATGGTGGCAATGGCGGTATTATTATCCTTGTCATCTGTGTATGTCCAAGCAAAGGGAGAAACATCTCCAATATTTCTCGAGCAATCGAAAGATCGTATATATGATGTAGTAGAAGTGATGCCCAAATATAAGAACGGCATGTCTGATCTCATGGCGTACCTTTGTGAAAATGTAAGATACCCAGAGGAAGCCATAAAGAAAAAAATACAAGGAACGGTTACCATTAAATTAATCATCGAAAAAGATGGATCTGTCTCTAATGTTAAAGTCGCCCAGGCTGTACATCCCCTTTTAGACGCCGAGGCTATGAGGGTCGTTAAGGCTATGGGAAAATGGACTCCCGGAACGATGAAAGGCAAACCGGTTCGCGTATCTTATCATCTTCCCATCAGATTCCTTCTGAAATAAGGGCTGTGCATGAAAGTCTTGCCCTTGATACTCTCCCTTATCTTTTGCCTTATTGGTTGTTCTCAACAAAGGCCGATAGAGACTAAGTTAGCGATGGCACAGAATGCCATCGCTAATGACCCATATTCTGTCTTCCTTATTTTGGACAGTCTTTCTCCTTACGAGTTAGAGACAAGATGCGACTCTGCCTTATATAATCTTTATTATGTAGAAGCCCTGCACCAAATAGGACTATACACGGAAAATGATTCCATGATCCGGATCAGCGAAAAATATTTTGAAGACACGGATGATAAGAAAAACCTCATACTTGCCTATCTGCACCATGGTATCACCTATCTCGACTTTGACAACCAACGAGAAGCAGTCCTATATCTAAAGAAGGCAGAAGCTTTAGCCGTGAAAGGGAAAGATAAAAATATCCTTCGTGAAATCTATACAAACCTAAGCATCGCCAACATGGCTGCTGGGATCAACGAGTTTGCTCTGAGATACGCTCAAAGAGCTATAGAAATCAGCAAGCAGTCATATAACATGAATCATTATGGCAGGGATCTTAACTTCTTAGCAACCACTTATTATAATATGGGAAAAAAAGATAGCTTCCAACGCTACATCATGCAGTGCATTCCCCTGATGGACAAGACGGATGCCAAGGCGGAAATCCTGAATAACATGGGGAGATACCTTTTAGAAAACAAAAGAAGAAAAGAAGCCCTTTCTTGCTTGAAGAAAGCGGAGGGGATAAAATACCTACCTGAAACCTCCATGCTACTCGGAGACTTATACGAAATGGAAGGCAAGAAAGCGTTGGCTGTCCGCTATTGGTACGATGCCCTCGGGGCAAAGACGTATACTACCAATATCCATTGCTATCAAAAACTCATTAAGTACTTCCGGGAACACGGGAATACCAAGGCACTCATCGACTTAAGTGAAAGGCTGAATGACACATACGATCACCGAAGTGAAGTGGATGTAGCGCAATTGACAAAATTGCAATCAGACTATGATGAGGAAATCAACGACCAAAAGAACCACCACAAGATGATCCTCCTCATGGGTATGATTGGGATATTGGTCCTGCTGATCATTCTGTTTATCCTCTCCCACAAGAGGAGGATCCGGAAATATCATCACCTAATTGAAAAGATTAACACCCAATACATCTCCGACCTGAGGAAATACCGTAACATGAAAGCCGAGCTTTCACAATTGCAAAGAGAACGGCAACAGAACCAACTATTGATCCAGGAAAAGATCAAGGAGATCACCCACTTGCAGGAGAAGCTGTCAGAATACCAAGACGACCGGCAGCAACCTGACCAATGGAATATGGAAGAGACTCTAATGGATGCAGAAATTGTCATTCATCTGCACAGCCTTGCCGCCCGAGGGAAAGAAGCTACGTCCACGGATTGGCATGAACTACGCCAAATATTACATCATCTTCATCCTGCATTCTTCACGAAACTATTATCCAAAGGCAATATCAACGCCAAAGAGATGAACATCTGTATGCTCATCCGACTGAGGTTCATTCCATCAGAAATCTCCGTCCTGACGGATTCATCCCCTCAATCCATCACGAACATGCGTGTTCGCCTACTCAGCAAGATATTCCATCAAACAGGAGGAGCCCGCCAATTTGACGAGCTGATCCGTTCTTTATAATCTCAACTACTTCTCCGTAATCTCTACGATTTTCGTAGGTGCCTGTTCTTTGTTCCTACGGTTGACAACGGTCACCACAGACTGTGCCAGACTCAAGAAAGCCTGTCCTGTCACCGTATTGGCATCTAAGGCTGCTGGCTCCCCGGCATCCCCACTCTCACAGATACTTTGGACAATTGGTATCTGGGCCAACAACGGGCAATCCATTTCTTTCGCTAAGTTACGGCATCCATCCTTGCCAAAGATATAATACTTATGGTCAGGCAGCTCTGCTGGAGTAAACCACGCCATATTCTCTACCAGTCCAAGGATCGGAACGTTCACCTTATCATTGCGATACATGTCAATGCCTTTACGGGCATCTGCCAACGCTACTTTCTGAGGAGTGCTGACAATCACGGCACCCGTGATGGCAAGTGTCTGGAGCAACGTCAGATGAATGTCACTCGTGCCGGGAGGTGTATCGAGGATGAAATAATCCAAGTCGCCCCAGTCTGCATCCGCAATAAGCTGCTTCAAGGCATTCGATGCCATTCCACCGCGCCATAGTGTTGCCGTGTCAGGATCGACAAAAAAGCCAATACTCAGTAATTTGATGCCATACTTTTCAATCGGCTCAATCAAATCCCTACCCTCCACGGTAACCGCATAAGGACGTTCGCCCTCAACATGGAACATCTTGGGGACAGAAGGACCAAAGATATCAGCATCCAACAAGCCTACCTTATAGCCTAATCGTGCCAAGGCAATCGCCAAGTTGGCTGCCACGGTACTCTTTCCTACCCCACCTTTGCCAGAGCTGACCGCAATGATATTCTTCACATGGGGCAGGAGCTTCCCTACTGCCGGACGAGGAGCTGACTTATATTCCAAGGTGATATGCACCTCCACGTCTTTGCTGATATGATAATGAATGGCTGCCTCAGCAGCTTTCACCGTCGACTTCAGGAAAGGATCCGTATCCCTTGGGAAAATCAAGGAGAAAGACACGCTCATTCCATCTATGCGAATATTATCAGCAACCATCTCGCTCTCTATCAGGCTCTTCTTCGTGCCTGGATAAATGACGGTTGCCAATGCATCTGTTATCAATTTAGGATATAATGTCATCATGTATCTTTTTTTATCTTGCTGCAAAATTAGCTATAATTTAATAAAAACACAAATAAAATGTTACGAATGTTGTCCAGCTCAATTTTATTATGTACCTTTACAGTTGCAAAGTATCAATCTATAACATTCATGAAATCAAAATATCTCATCACATTATTCTTCTTGGGTTGCTTCTCTTGCCTCAGGGCATCGGATGTAGTATGGTATAACGGGTCTGGGCATGTCACCTACCAAGTCGTGGGCAAGTGTGCTCCTGTCGTGGACATAGCCTTGGACATGTTTTCCAATGACATGAAAGCCGTCACCGGGAAGAAAGCAATGTCCCACCATAATGGCACCATCCAAGTTTTCCAATTGGACCAACTTGACAACAAGTCTTTCAAGATCTTAGAAAAGACCGGACTCCCCTTCCACAAGATCATCACGCGGGAGGATGCTTTCTACATTGGAGTTTATCAAGGGAAGATCGGGATCATCGGAAGCAATGGGAGGGGCACGGCTTACGGGATCTTGGAACTGTCTCGGATGGCGGGTGTATCACCTTGGATATGGTGGGGAGATATCCGACCAGCCCACAAAAACCGCCTTGCCATCAGCCAAGGGTTTGTTTCTATGCAGTGGCCATCCGTAAAATACCGGGGCATGTTCCTCAACGACGAAGACTGGAGCACCCGATGCTGGAGCCATACGATGATGGACAAGCACCTACGGGAAGGTGCCATCGGACCAAGAACTTACAAAAAGATATTTGAGTTGCTTCTTCGCCTGCGGGCGAACACGATATGGCCTGCCATGCATCCAGGGACAACGCCATTCTTTTCTGTCAAAGGGAACCTACAGGTCGCTGACAGTTGCGGAATGTATATTGGGACCTCTCATTGCGAGCCTCTTCTGAGGAACAATGTCGGGGAATGGGACGTGAAGCAGCGAGGTCCCTTCAACTACCTCACGAACAAGAAGAATATCCAGGAATACTGGGCGGAGCGCTTGAAGGAGACACAAGGCATTGATGCGATCTACACACTTGGCATGAGGGGTATCCATGACGATAGCATGGAAGGCGTCCATACCTTACAGCAGAAGACAGATGCCTTGCAACAAGTCATCAACGACCAACGGAAGCTTCTGCATACTTATGTCAACAAGAACCTGAAAGAGGTTCCCCAAATATTCGTTCCCTATAAGGAAGTATTGCAAATCTATGAAAACGGTCTAAAAGTTCCCGACGATGTCATGCTGATGTGGTGCGATGACAACTATGGGTATCTTACCCGGCTGTCAGACCAAGAGCAGCAAAAGCGCCAAGGAGGCAGTGGCGTCTACTACCATCTGAGCTATTGGGGACGCCCTCATGACTACCTGTGGCTGGCGACCACGCAACCAGGATTGATCTATCATGAGATGAAGACAGCCTATGATCATCAAGCCCGGAAGATGTGGATCGTGAACGTCCATGACCCTAAGGTTGCCGCCTATGGACTGTCTCTCTTCTTAGACATGGCATGGAACATCAACTCCGTATCAGCAAATACTGTCCAAGAACACCTACGTAACTGGTTATGCCAGCAATTTGGCACCACAACAGGACAGAAGCTGTTGCCGATCATGACGGAATACTATCGATTGACCGGTATCCGCAAACCGGAGTTCATGGGATGGTCACAAGTTGAAGTCGATGAGAAAAAGGGGCAGGATGGCATCACCCCTGTCCAAGACACGGAATTTAATCCTGATGCCTTTGGAAATGAATTAGAAGAATACCTTGCTGACTATGAAGGACTAAAGGAGAAAGTAGATGAAGCGGAAAAGACCGTGAGACCGGCATTGAAAGATGCCTTCTATGCAGCCATCAAATACCCGGTCTACATGGCTGCGGACATGGCGATGAAAGAACTTGAAGCTCAGGAAGCCAGGCATATTGCCCGGCCCCAGTCGTTCCATCATGACAAGGAAGCATTGGCCTCCGCAGCGAAGAGCGTCAAAGCTTTCCGGGAAATACAGGCGATGACGGATTATTACAACCACCAGATGTCTGGGGGAAAATGGAAGGACCTGATGAGCTTTGCGCCAAGAGACCTCCCCGTTTTCCGCTATCCCACGCTCCCTGACAAGCTATCAGAAGAGGAAATCCGGAAATATGGCAACGAAGACATCTTTGATGATGAGATCCAGCATCCTAAAGACGACTGTATCGTGGGCAACGCATGCAATTACCAAGCAGCTTCGGCTGGGGCAAAAGCCATTGACATGTTAGGGCATAGCATGAAGGCCATCGCGCTTCCTAAGAATGACAGCCTTACCTACAGGTTCCATGTCGATCAGGAAGGGACAGCCATGCTGCGCACAGCCTTGATCCCCACACAGCCCTATGACAGCGGAGACATCAGGGTTGCAGTGAGCATTGACGGGCAGAAGCCTGTCATCTTCTCCCTGAAAGAGCCTTTCCGGTCGGAACAATGGAAGCAAAATGTCCTCAGGGGACAAGCCGTCAAGAACACAATGGTCAATTTGACGAGAGGAGACCACCAGCTGACGATCAAGGCCTTGGATGACCATATTATTATCGACCAATGGATGGTTGACTTCAATCCCGACCGACAGTTCTACATGTTTCCCATCCAGTCGGCCTTATAGGGAGAAGGCAGCATCGCCCTTCTTCCCAGAATCGGGACATACGCTTCCCATGGAAAGGAGGGGAAAGGAGCAAGCCTACCTGCTTGTTGACAATCCGCTTCGTTTGGGGCGATGATAGCTGCGGTAGTCATCCAGGGGTATATCGACTTCCGGTTCTGTCAACTGTCCTTCCTTGGGCAACTGGAACTTCATGTATTTGATGTTCAGTCCCCGCTCCATCCACATCGACTCATAGTAAGTCTGGATGGTCAACAACTTGCTATCCACTTCTGATAATGGGGAATGGTACAAGTCTTGAGTGTGGAACAAGAGGGGAAGATGGTTCTTTTCCACCATATAGGAAGTATAAGTAAAGAGGAAATTACTGTCAGTTTTCAAATGAATCACCCCGCCATCCACAAGGAAATGCCGATAACGATCCATGAAGAAAGTACTCGTCAGCCGCTTATGGGCATTTTTCATCTGAGGATCACTGAAGGTAAGCCAAATTTCCTGGACTTCATCTTCAGAAAAGAAACGATCAATGATCTCTATGTTTGTACGCAAGAAAGCCACATTTCCCAGTCCTTCTTCCAAGGCCTGCTTGGCACCCGTGTACATTCTGGCACCTTTGATATCTACGCCAATGAAGTTCATCTGAGGGTACAGTCGCGCAAGTCCCACCGTATACTCGCCTTTCCCGCAACCTAATTCCAAGACAATGGGATGGTCATTGTGGAAATAGTCTTCACGCCAATGCCCTTGCATGGTAAAGGGGACATTGTCTATCACGGAAAAAGGATATTGAAACACATTGCTGAAGGTCTCCATTTCAGCAAACTTCTGTAATTTTCCTTTGCTCATCTTACTTGAATTTACTTGCAAAAGTAAGGAATAATTTCCAAAGGACAAAAAGAATACCCGCCGATTATGCGTTGACGGGTATTCTTTTTCTATGGTTAGGAATGGTCTTTACTCGATCACTACCGTTGTCCATCCATGCTTATCTTCTATGGTTCCATACTGGATCCCACGCAGTGTATGATACAACTTAGTAGACCAAGGTCCTGGCTGGTCACCGAATCTGTATTTCTCGCCCGTATCAAGATCATCAAGTTCCGAGATCGGCGAGATCACAGCAGCCGTACCACAGGCACCTGCTTCCTCAAAGGTAGAAAGCTCTGTAACTGGGATCTGGCGACGCTCAACCTTCAAGCCTAAATCTTCAGCAATTTGCATCAGGCTCTTATTGGTAATTGAAGGCAGGATAGAAGTAGACTTCGGGGTTACGTATGTATTGTTCTTGATGCCAAAGAAGTTGGCTGCGCCACACTCATCCACATATTTTTTCTCCTTCGAATCGAGGTAGAACTCGCTTCCATAGCCCTTGCTTGCTGCAATCGTATGGGCTTTCAAGGAAGCAGCATAGTTTCCTCCTACCTTATAAATGCCCGTCCCTAAAGGAGCAGCACGGTCATAATCGCGGATGATCGCATACTTATTGCAAGCAAAACCGCCCTTAAAATAAGGACCGACTGGGGTGACGAAGATCAGGAAGCAATAATCCTTAGAGGGGTGCACGCCTACCTGGGCACTGGTACCAATCAGCAATGGGCGAATATACAAAGTTGCTCCACTCTCATAGGTAGGAATCCATTCCTGGTTCAAGCGAACCACCTTCTTGACCATCTCGACAAAAAGTTCAGTCGGAACTTCTGGCATGACGATCCCACGGCAGGTGCTCTGCAGGCGTGCTGCATTGTCTTCAACTCGGAAAATGCGTACCTTCCCGTCTGGGCAACGATAAGCCTTCAGTCCTTCGAAAGCTTCCTGACCGTAATGCAGGCAAGTGGCTGCCATGTGCAACATCAGATATTCTTCGGAGCAAACTTCTACCTCGCCCCATTTCCCATCACGATAGTAACAGCGAACATTATAATCCGTCCTTTGATAACCGAATGATAAATTCGCCCAATCTAAGTCTTTCATAACTAATACTTTAAATGTTATACCTTATAAATTAGCGCAAAATTACTAATTATATTGTTAATTTGCAACTATTTTGTCCTAAAAATGCAAACTTTTCAATGATTCTCAAGCTCTTAAAAGGACTCTCCTCGTTTCATCCACCCCCTGTATCGGATGGGCGGGTCACTTACTTCTCATCTCCCTCGAAGATCTTGCGGATCTCCTGGTCTGTCTTGGTGAGCTTTGCCTTCAGGAGTTTGACGAGTTGTTGTGCCTTTTTCAATTGCTCCCCCATCTCATCAAGATCCAAGTCGCCATTTTCCATTTTGGTAACGATGGACTCCAGCTGGCGCATCGCCTCTTCGTATTTTATCTCCTTTGTCATGATATGATTGATTTTACTGATCCTTTTCCCAACTTTGTCACGATCTCATCCCCTTTCCTCAAGGTGGCGGCATCTCGCACCGCCTTGCCCTGGAACAGGGTGATACTATAGCCTTTTTTCAGCAACCGTCCTGGATCCAAGGCCAAGGCCTTTTGCTCCAGCAAGGTGACACGGTGATCCTGTTCCATCAAGCGCTTATCAGCAGCAGGCTTCAGCCTGCCTTGCAACATGGAAAGGTGATACCGTTCAGCCGTTATCCGGTCTCCCATCAGATGAATCAACTTCGTTAGAAGAGCATCCACATCATTGATTCTCTGGGTTTTGACGACAGAAAAGAGCAATGGGATTTTCTCCGCCAACTTATTAAGGCGGAGCTTTTCCGTATCCATTCTCCGCTTGACGATATCTGCGATGGACTGGCGCGCCTCTTCTATCCTTTCGTCTACCGCTGCCAAATGGTCGATCAAGAAAGCGGCAACGGCAGTCGGGGTCTTCAGTGGGGTGTTGGCCACCAAGTCGAGTACGCTCTCATCCCGCTCATGACCAATCCCGGTGATAATGGGCAAGGGGAAATTCGCCACGTTCTCTGCCAAGTCAAAGGTATCAAAACCACTCAGATCACTCGTAGCCCCTCCTCCGCGGATGATGACCACCACGTCAAAATGGTCTGCTTGGCGGTTGATCTGATTCAATGCCGCGATCACGCTCCCTTCCACCTGCTCACCCTGCATGATGGCTGGAAAGAGCTGGGTCGAGAACAGATAGCCATATTCATTGTCCGACAGCTGATTGCAGAAATCCCCATAGCCTGCCGCATTCGCGCTGGAGATCACGGCTATCCTCTGAGCGAACATCGGGATCACCAATTCTTTCTGCATGTCAAAGACCCCTTCCTCTTTCAGCTTCTGGATAATCTCCAGCCTTTTCCTTGCCATGTCACCCATGGTGTAGGTGGGATCGATATCCACGACGATCCAGGAGAATCCATACGCCTCATGGAAATTGACAACAACCTTCAGCAATACCTTAAGGCCCGCATGCAGTCGCTGACCTGTCATCCGCTCAAAATACGGGCGAATCAACATCCATTGCCTACTCCAACACTTAGCGGATGCCTTTGCGATAGGCGTATGACTGTGCTCATCCTTCTGGATCAGCTCCATATAGCAATGCCCACGCACCTCGCGGACCTCTGACAGTTCTGCTTCCACCCAGTATTCATCGGGCATGCCTGTCTCCAAGACCTGCCGAACCATCTCGTTCAGTTCAAAAAGCGTAAATGCGTCTCTCATTTCTGATGTTCATTTGTCTTCCCTACGATATAAGCCTTCCAGAAATCAGGGACGCCATAGCCATAGACATTGTCAGGAGTCGTGTATTGGCTTCCCGACTGGCGCACCAGGTCGATCATCTCAAGCGCGGTCTTATGGGGAAGAGCTTCCCAAAGGCAAGCGATCAACCCCGTTACCAATGGGGCGGAGAAAGAAGTACCCATATCATTGATGATGGTCCCTCTTCCCGTAATGACAGTAGCCGGGCTCCCGTATGCCATGACATCCGGCTTGACCCTGCCATCAGCAGTAGGTCCCACAGCACAGAAAGCCGCATTCACGCCATTAGGGCTAATGGATCCCACGGTGATCATGTCACGTGCATCTGCAGGGAAATTAATCTTTTTCCAGGTACCCATGCCATCATTCCCAGCACTGTTGACCAAGACGATTCCCTTGTTGGCAAGCATCGATGCGGAATGTGAGATCAGTGCCTGCTCACCATCCAATTCCCTGTATTTATGGTTAGTCGACTTATCATCGAAATCATGGTATCCCAAGGAGGAGTTGATGAGATCTACGCCCACGGAATCTGCATATTCTGCCGCCGCTGCCCAATAGTCCTCTTCTGCCTGACTCTCCGTATCATGATCCTCACAACGCAAGAGGAAATAAGATGCCTTGGGCGCCGTTCCTATATAAGCATTCGGGATATCAGCCGCCATGGTTGAGAAAACCATCGTCCCATGGTCCATCTCCTTAAAGATATCCTTGGACCGAGGATAAACAAAGTCCTTCGTGCCCAGGATCTTCGTATTTTGAAAAGCAGGTATCTTGTCCACGTTCATGAATCCTCCATCCAACACGGCGATCCACATCCCTTCGCCCCTAAACCCAGCATGATGCAACTTGATCCCATCTAAGGAAATCACCTGGTCGGTCGCCATCCCATACTCGTCCGTCGCCGAAGTATCCCAACGGTTTAACTCCTTGTGGAAATTAGACCGTTTGCTGGCGCTGATCGAGTCTGGGGAAGAAAACACCAACATCACCTTCTTTACGAACGGCAACTGCTTCACCTTCCCCGCCACATTCTGATGCCTGCTGCGCACTAATACCGTGTTGTTCCATTTGCTCTTGCAGACGACCTGCAGCCCAGCATCTGCAATGGCATCCAAATACAACTTGGATACCGGAAGGTCGGAACTGTCCAATGTCAAATGCTGACGTTGCCTACGCAACAAAGAGCGTTCCGAGAGAAAATCACGGGGATGGCTGAAAGAATAAGGTGATCCCACCTTGTCCTTCAGGTATAAGCGATATAGATAGCACTTGCCGCCAGGGTACGAAACCATCTGTACGTCATTCACTTTTGCATAGGTTGACGCACTCATGACAAAGGTTAGTAATATAAGCAAATACCTCTTCATCAGATTTCTTTCGTGTGTGCAAAAGTAATACAATTGGATGGAAAGTCCAAATTATCAACATCTTTTTATGACCAATGGGTAAAGAAGCCAGATATTTTTATTAATTTTGCATTCATAAACGAGAGAATCTATGGACAACAAACAAGCTACCTTAGCTTTAGGCACCCAACCGGTAGGCAAACTGCTGATGCAATATGCCATTCCAGCAATCATTGCGATGACTGCGTCTTCCTTATACAATATGGTGGACAGTATCTTCATCGGGCAAGGAGTGGGTGCCATGGCCATCTCGGGGTTAGCGATTACCTTCCCATTCATGAACCTTTCCGGTGCCTTTGGGGCTGCCATTGGCGTGGGAGCATCCACTTTCATTTCCGTCAAATTAGGGCAAAAGGACTACGACACTGCAGAAAATATCTTAGGGAACACGCTTACTCTGAACATCTTAATTGGACTTGCCTTCAGTATTGTCTGCCTGGTCTTCCTCGACCCTATTCTCCGGTTCTTCGGCGCAAGCGACCAGACCATCCCTTATGCCAGGGACTATATGGTGATCATCCTGGTGGGCAATGTGGTGACCCATCTTTACTTTGGGTTGAACGCAGTACTCAGGGCAGCCAGCAAGCCCCGTCAGGCCATGTATGCCACCATATTCACTGTCGTCATCAACGCCATCCTTGACCCGATCTTCATCTGGCCCCTCCACTTGGGAATCCAAGGGGCAGCCTACGCCACGGTCTTGGCACAACTCATGGCCCTGATATGGCAATTCCGTATCTTTGCCAACCCCAAGGAATTATTGCACTTCAGACGGGGCATCTACAAGTTAAGGGCAGCCTTGGTCAAGAATATCATTGGCATTGGCATCTCTCCTTTTGCCATGAATGTATGCTCCTGCATCGTTGTCATCTTTATCAACAACCAATTGGTAAGATATGGGGGTGACATGGCGGTGGGTGCCTATGGCATTGCCAATAAGATCGCATTCATCTTCGTCATGTTCGTCATGGGTGTCAATCAAGGGATGCAACCTATCGCAGGGTACAACTATGGATCCCAACAATTAGACAGGATGATGAGAGTTCTGAACCTATCGATCATTGCGGCAACCTGCATCATGATCACAGGTTGGCTGATCGCCATTTTCTTTCCATACTATTGCGTGAGGCTCTTTACGGTGAACCAAACGCTGATCAACCTATCCATTAACGGACTCAGGATCGTCACGATGATGTTCCCCATCATTGGTTTCCAAATGGTGATCACTAATTTCTTCCAATGCATTGGGAAAGTCAAGATCAGTATTTTCCTCTCCCTATCCAGGCAACTGCTGTTTCTGATCCCAGCATTAGCCGTCCTGCCTAAATTCTTTGGACTGAGCGGGGTCTGGGCTTCCATGCCAGTCTCTGATGCTACGGCATCGATCGTAACGGCATATACCATCTTTGTCTATATGAGAAAATTCAAACGTCAACATAACAACTTGAAACCATGAATCATCCAGGAATCATTATTAACATAGGAAGACAAGTAGGAAGTGGCGGACTGGCTATTGCCAAGATGTTAGCCAAGGACTTCGGGTGTAAGTTCTATGACAAGGAGCTTCTGAATCTCGCTGCCAAGGAAAGTGGCTTCTGCGAGAAATTCTTCGAAGAGCATGACGAACAGAAAGGGTTCGCCCAATCGCTCTTCCATTTCCATATCCCCATGATGGGAGACAACAACTTCTACCAGAATAATTTCTCTCAAGAAAGCTTGTTCCAGTTCCAGAGCGACGCAATCCGGAAAGCCGCCACTGAAGGCAACTGTGTCTTTGTTGGCCGTACCGCTGATTACATCCTCCGCGACTTTGACAATACGATCAGCATCTTCATCACGGCAAGGATAGAAGACAGGATCAAGGCTGTCGGAGAACGACTTCACCTGCAGCCAGAACAGGCGAAGAAATACATTCATGCCAAGGAGAACGAACGCTCTTCTTACTACAATTACTATACAGGGAAGAAATGGGGGGATAGCTCCAGCTATGACCTTTGCATCAACTCCAGTATCCTCGGGATAGAGGAAACAGAGTCTTTCCTCGTGGAATTTATTAAGAAAAGATTTGACTGACCATGAAAACAATAGGAATTATCAGTGATACCCATGGCTATTGGGACGACAAATACCTGACCTACTTTGAGCCTTGCGACGAGATCTGGCACGCCGGTGACATCGGCTCGGCAGAAGTAGCTGACAAATTAGCGGCATTCCGACCTCTTCGGGCTGTCTATGGCAATATTGATGACGGAGATATCCGACACAGGTTTAGTGAGATTCTGCGCTTTAGGTGCGAGGATGTCAACGTGCTCATGAAACATATCGGGGGATATCCAGGGAAATATGACCCTTCCATTCGGGATTCCATCCTCAAGGATCCCCCGCAATTATTCATCAGTGGGCATTCCCATATCCTAAAGGTCAAATACGATAAAGAGTTAAACTTGCTCCATATCAATCCCGGAGCTGCAGGATTACAAGGATGGCAGACCGACCGCACGATCGTCCGTCTTACGATCGACGGAAAGAAATTTACCGACTGTGAGGTCATCGCCCTTGCCAATCCTAAGACGCAAGGGATAAAATAAGAAGGAAAATGAAAAGAATTTTACTGTTAGGCTCAGGAGAACTGGGCAAGGAATTTGCGATCGCCGCCAAGCGTGCGGGTCAATATGTCATCGCATGTGACCGTTATGACAATGCCCCTGCCATGCAGGTTGCCGATGAGCGTGAGATTTTCAACATGTTGGACGGGGATGCCATGGATGCAGCCGTCAAGAAGCACCATCCTGACCTGATCGTCCCTGAGATCGAGGCGATCCGCACAGAACGCCTGTTTGAGTACGAAAAGGAAGGTATTCAGGTGGTCCCAAGCGCACGTGCAGTCAACTATACGATGAACCGCCGGGCAATCCGCGACTTAGCAGCGAAGGAATTAGGACTGAGAACGGCGAAATACTTTTACGCCAAGACTTATGACGAGTTCAAGAAAGCAGCCGATGAGATCGGATTTCCTTGCGTGGTCAAGCCCTTGATGAGTTCCAGCGGACATGGACAAAGCTATGTCTACAACGACGACGAACTGCAGGAGGCTTACCGCGATGCCATGGAGGAAGGGCGCGGTGACGTGAAAGAGGTGATCATCGAGGAGTTCATCGACTTCCAGTCGGAGTTTACCTTGCTGACCATTACCCAGAAGAATGGTCCCACGCTCTTCTGCTGGCTGCCATCAATCTCGAAGGTGAAGATACTGCCGGCACCATTCGGGAAATATTTATTGTAAAGTTCATGGTCCGGA
>CAJLYG010000024.1 GCA_905210845.1 uncultured Prevotella sp. | reverse complement strand
GTACATCGGGCTTGCAACCTGTTTTTAGGTTGTCAAAGGTTGTCAAAGGTTGACAAGAAAAGCACATCTTTTGCTAAATTCTCTCGAGAATTTATGATGACAACTATCCTTTTGGTGGGCAATACCTCAGCGATTGGAATAAATTCTCTCGAGAATTTCGTATGATATATTTACATTTAATATATGAATTGTTATATACATTGAAATAGAAGCCGTGCATTCCTATACCGTCACCACAGGTACTGCTTGTGTGTGTGGTCGATAAACACGAAAGTAGGAGGTAAATACGATTCGTGTTTACCTCCTACCCGATTAAGTCATGCGAAAAAGATGATGCATCAGAATGATGATATGCCCTCTTTAGCCTAAGGCGATGACCATGATCTGAATGGTAATGATCCTCAGGAACATGGCGAAGGGATAAACGGTGGCATAGCTGACAGAAGGAGAGTCGGCAGATGTCAGTCCGTTGGCATAAGCCAGTGCCGGAGGATTCGTGTTGGTACCTGCCAATACACCAATCAGCGTGTAGTAGTCGAGGTGGAGTGCAAATCTGCCAATCAACCCTCCAATAAGGATTGGCAGCATGGTGATGATCACGCCATAGAGAATCCAATGAAGTCCCTGGGCAGTGAGAGCCGTGGAGAAAAATTCTTTTCCTGCGCCCAGGCCTACGCTTGCCAAGAAGATACAGATACCGATCTCGCGCAGCATCAGGTTGGCACTGATTGTGTTATAGGTAACCAAATGGTATTTCGGACCGAAATAGCCGATGAGGATAGCTACGACTAAGGGACCGCCGGTCAGCCCTAATTTGACGGCATGAGAAAAGCCCGGAAGATCGATGGGAATATTGGCAACGAAGCATCCTAAGGCGATTCCTAAGAAAATAGGGATCAGGTTAGGATAGTTGAGCCTTTTTAACTGGTTCCCTAATAATTTCTCTGTATGGTTGATAGCCATCTCCGACCCGACGACAGTCAGCTTGTCACCTAACTGCAGCTTTAGGTTGGGAGTAGCCACCAGGTCAACGCCAGATCGGTTAACCCTGGTGACGTTGGCTCCAAAGTTCGCACGGAGTTTTAACTGGTGCAACGTAGTGCCGTTGATATTGGGCTTTGTGACTAACACACGCCTGGAGATCAGTCGTTTGTCGCAATCGTCCCAATTGATTTCCGCCGGTTTCCCGAGGAGGGCAATGATAGGATCGACATCCTTTGGGGTGGAAATCACATTGACGATATCCCCGACATGCAAGATCGTACGCCCGTTGACGACGGTATCCTGCCGGTCAAATCCCTTCTGAGCCAAGCGTGAGATCACGAACTTTCTTTCGAGAATATCCCTGATTTCCTTGACGGTTTTCCCGTCGATCATCTTGTTGGACACCTCAACGGAGAACGGACGCACGGTTAAGTCCTCCAACTGTCCCAATCCACTTTCTGCCACTTTCTCTTCCTGATTGCTATTGATGCGGAGCAGGAAGCGTAGGATCAAGAAGGAGAGGATCACCCCGATGACGCCCATCGGGTAAGTCAGTGCATATCCCATGGCGATCTCAGGTGCGTCTACACCGTTGATGTCGCTGTTTGCCTGTTGCGCGGCACCTAATCCAGGCGTGTTGGTCACGGCACCAGAGAGGATACCCGCCATGGTCGTGATCGATTCACCAGAAAGATATTGGATGATCAGTGTCGTGACAATACTCAAGGCGATAATGCCCATCGTAAGCATGTTGAGGGATAGTCCACCTTTCTTGAAAGAGGAGAAAAAACCTGGGCCCACCTGTAAGCCAATGGAGTAGACGAATAGGATGAGGCCAAACTCCTTCATGAAATGTAACAGATGTTCATCGAGGTTAAAGCTGAGATAACCAAAGAGAATACCAATGAACAATACCCAAGTTAAACCGAGGGATACCCGTGCTACCTTCAACTTTCCCAAAGCAAGTCCCAAGGCGATTACCAATGCCAGGATCATGACGGAATGGGCGACGCCGCCTCCCCAAAGGTTGGGGAATCCGTAGAAAAGATTTCTTATTATTTCCATGCTATAAAATATATACTGAAAAACCGACTTTTACCTTTCGTTCCTATTGATACTTTATCCATCAACGGGTGCAAAGGTAATGCTTTTTATGGAACCAGCCAAATCCCTCTTGGAATAATAAGAGAATAGGTAACCGAATTTGATTTCACCAAAGACGGTTGCCTATTGCTTGCAGGGAGAGCTTTCTTATGCCCCCGCCACTCTATGGTATTGGTCGAGCAGCCATTGCTTCTGCTCTTCAATCGTCATGTTGCTGTTATCTAAGGTAATGGCATCTTCTGCTTTCTTTAAAGGAGATACATCCCTGTGGGTATCGATGTAATCGCGCTCCTCAACATTTTTCAGGATGCTGTCATAGTCGGCAGGCATTCCTTTGGCTTGCAGCTCATCAAAGCGGCGCTGGGCACGTACTTGTGCAGATGCAGTGACGAAGATTTTCAGTTCAGCATGGGGGAAGACTACGGTACCGATATCCCTGCCATCCATGACGATTCCTTTCTGTTCTCCCATCCTCTGTTGTTGGGCGACGAGAAATTGCCGTACGAAGGGCAGGGCAGCAATGGGACTCACATGTTGTGAAACCTCCATGCCGCGGATTTCTTGCTCTACCATTTCCCCATTGAGGAAGGTGTCTGGCCGACCTGTCTCTGGATTGAATTGAAAGCTGATCGTGATGTGAGGGATTTCTTTCTCCAATTCTTCCTGTTGGATAGACCCATCTTCGTTGAAAAGTCCTTTCCGCAAGGCAAAAAGCGTTACGGAACGATACATGGCACCGGTGTCAACATAGATATAGTTGATCTCACGTGCTAAGTCTTTGGCCATTGTGCTCTTGCCACAAGAGGAATAACCGTCGATTGCTATGATAATCTTTTTCATTGTTGTTTATAAACTGTATGCTACATTAATGATGATGGAGGAACTGGACACATGGTATTTCCCATAAGCAATGTTCAGATGGAACCGTTCCAGGTTGATTCCTGCTCCCATGGAAAAGCCAGCCCCATGACTGCTTTCTTCCCCATCCGTGTTTGTAATGCTCATCTCATGAGCCCGTCGGAAATTATATCCTGCCCCCACCCAGATGGACTCAGAGAGCAGGACATCCAAGCCCGCTGTGACATGGTCGATAAACTTGTAGTCCCAATGGTTGAGGTCGACTAATGTGGTGGACAGCCTGAAAGGTGTATTGACGAATCTTTTCGAGAAACCCGCCTGGACATCGATAGGCATTTTTTCATATTCCTCATCATACGCTTTCAACTGTCCCCCTAAGTTCTTGGCTGCCAAGGAAAGCGACCATTCCCGGTCGGGGTCGTAATAATTCAACCCTAAGTCTACCCCCATGGCTATGGAATGATAATTGCCGATGTAGGAAGTGATGAACTTGGCGGTGATCCCTCCAGCCAGTCGATCGGTCAGGAGATAGGAGAAATAGCCGGCAAGGGCAATATCCTTTGCGCTGAACTCCCCCGTTTGCACGTTGTTCTCATCCACTTCCTTCATCTTCCCATAATCCATGTACTGCGCAGACACAGCGACAGACGTCCGTTCCTTGATCACCCTGTTGAAAATGGCACTTGCCGTATTGGCACCTTCCATATAGTTCATATAATTCAGCGTAATCGTCTTGTCATCGACAGAGGTCAGTAAGGCAGGGTTGTTGAATATCAACGAGGCATCGTTTTCGATGATCGTGATATTGTCTCCACCTAATGCAGCAGCATGTGCGCTGACAGGTAGGCGGAGGAAATTGTATTCCGTTTGACTCTCCTGTGCCAGAGCGTTCGTAATCAACAGGGATAACAGGAGGGCAAGAAAGATTTTTTTCATTTAAAATGACTCATCTTTATGAAGTAAAAAAGAATAAATTCTTTTGTTCTTCACTTAAATTGCACTATCTTTGTACGCGAATTCGTTATCATAACGGAATTCTCTAAGGTTTATTATTTGGAGTGGAAACAAAGAAAACTAACATTTCGGATCTTGAGGGTCAGAGAACAACACGATTCCTGTTGGGACTGATTTTCGTCTTGGCGTTGTTGTTTGTCGGATTTGAGTACACAAGTCGTGACAAACAAGCCAAGGATAATGACCAACTGATAGACGACTTGTCTCAGGACATTGACATGATACCGGCCATGGACCAGAAAGATATGGTGTCGTACGGGACCTCAGCACCGTCATCTCCCTCCGTTACCAATAATATCAAGGCTGTGGACCATACTCCGAAGACCTTGGAAGAAGTATCGCCAAACAGCAATCCCCTGATGGTCGGAAATGGGGAAGGACAGGCAGCGGATGCCACAGTGACACAGGCTCTTCCCCAAACACCGGTAGAAGTTGATGAAAACGGTAATCCCAAGGAAGAGCGAATCGTAGAGCAGTTGCCAGAATTCCCAGGGGGAATGGTCGAGTTTATGAAATGGCTGACCAGGAACCTTCGTTATCCTCCGATGGCCCAGCGACAGCGGATTGAAGGAAAGGTCGTTGTCTCCTTTATCGTCAATAAAGATGGTAGCATTGCAGATGTGAAATTGGAGAAATCGGCGGATCCTGACCTTGATCGTGAAGCCCTTCGCGTGATCCGGATGATGCCTAAGTGGAAACCTGGCATAGAGAACAACAAGCCTTGTCGCACGATGTTCGCTATACCGGTTGTCTTTAAATTGTAAAATACAGAAAATAAAGTCTAAAACGATTCGTATCAATGTTAACAGCACAAGAAATCCTGAACCTGGTAAACGATTATTTGGACCATCTTCCTTATGACCGTAAGCCCCAGACGTTGTATGCTCCTATCCGCTATGCGCTTTCCATGGGGGGCAAGCGTATTCGTCCTACCTTGATGCTCCTCGCATATAATATGTATAAGGACCATCCTGAGCAGATCCTTTCCACCGCATGTGCCTTGGAGACCTATCATAATTATACATTATTACATGATGATCTCATGGATAATGCCAAGTTGCGGCGTGGGCATCTGACCGTTCACCAGAAATGGAATGCCAATACCGCAATCCTTTCTGGAGATTCCATGTTGGTCCTGGCATACGAACGGATGGCACAGTGTGACCCTGCTAAGTTGAAACCCATTTTAGACCTCTTTACGGAGACCGCCTTGGAAATTGGCGAAGGGCAGCAGTATGACATGGATTTTGAGGATCGCACGGATGTCAGGGAAGAGGAATACATCGAGATGATCCGCTTGAAAACCAGTGTCCTGTTAGCTTGTGCCCTCAAGATGGGCGCGATCTTAGCCGATGCCTCCGATGAGGATGCAGGTCTTTTATATAAGTTTGGGGAACAGATAGGGCTTGCCTTCCAATTGCAGGATGATTATTTAGATGTCTATGGCGACACGAAAGTGTTTGGAAAGGTCGTGGGCGGAGATATTCTTTGTAACAAGAAGACCTTTATGCTGATTAAGGCTTTTGAGAATGCTGATGCCAGTCAATATCAAACTCTGTTAGAGTGGGTCTCGAAAAAATCCTTTGACCCGGCGGAGAAGATCGCTGCCGTGACAAAGCTCTATAATGATATTGGCATTGACCAGCTTGCCCAAGAGAAAATCGATTATTATTTCCAGAACAGCAAGAAATTCCTGGATGCCGTGAACGTGCCTGAGGGGCAGAAAGGTGAATTGCGTGAATATGCCCAAAGGATGATGAAACGCACCTATTAATAAAAGCCATCGCGAATGCCCTATAGAAGACTTCCCAAGACAGATGCTGCCAGGCTGAAGGCATTGAAGACCTTGCTGGATAACAATGATATCTACACGGTCAGGAACAGGTTCATCGACTGGAAGACCCTGAATCGTGCCCAATCGGCTTATGACCATCTGTTTACGGCTTGTGAGCAATACAGACTGTGCTTACAGGCGCAGACCAGGCATTCCGGGAAAATAGATGCACTGCAGAAAAGGGCAACGATGTATGTAAGCCATTTCCTGCAGGTGCTGTTTATGTCAGTGGAAAGAAAGGAAATCCGGAAACAGGCCTTGACATTGTATGGACTGGATCCGGAGACGACGGCAGTGCCCAACTTGAAAACTGTTGAGGGACTCTTGGAGTGGGGGAAGAAGACTGTTGAGGGCGAAAAGGCAAGGATCAAGAAAGGAGGACGTGCTATTTACAATCCAACGATTGGGATGGTGCTGACCCATTATGATATCTTCAGGGAAGTCTATGAAAGGCAGAAGGGACTTCAAAGCCGTACTAATAAAGCACTGGAGGATATCCAGAAATTGCGCCCTGAAGTAGATGAGATCCTTTTAGACCTTTGGAACCAGATAGAGAAACATTTTGAGAAAGAGCCTCCAGAGATCCGATATGCGGCATGCCGGAAGTTTGGCGTCGTCTATTATTATCGTCGTCACGAGGAACATCTGTATTAGTCATGATTATAGATACACATACACATTTAGATGGGGAGGAGTTTAAAGACGATCTCCCTGCCGTGATCAGCAGGGCAAAGGCAGCTGGCGTGGGGAAGGTATTCCTTCCCAATATCGATTTGAAGTCGTTGGAGACCGTGCTCGCTACTTGCCGGGAATATCCTGGTTATGCTTTCCCGATGATCGGACTGCATCCGGAAGAGGTGAAGTCGGATTGGAAGGATGTCCTGGTAACCATGAAAAGGATACTTGATGCAGACCAGAAGTCTGCCCATCCCTCCTTCATAGCGATAGGTGAGGTGGGGCTGGACTATTATTGGAGCCGGGAGTTTGAGAAAAAGCAGTTGGAAGTGCTTGAGGAACAGGTAAGATGGTCGATCGAATACCAGCTTCCTTTGATGATCCATTGTCGTAAAGGCCAGAATGAGATGCTCCATCTGCTTAAGCCTTATGAGAAGGAGTTGCCAGGAGGCGTGTTCCATTGCTTTACGGGAAATGAGAAGGAAGCTGCGGAACTGTTGCGTTTCGACCGGTTCGTCTTGGGAATTGGTGGCGTCTTGACATTCAAGAAAAGTCATTTGCCAGAAGTATTGCCACAGGTCGTTCCTTTGAAAAGGATCGTGTTGGAAACAGACAGTCCCTATATGGCACCGGTCCCCCACCGTGGTGAGCGGAATGAAAGTGCTTTTGTGACCCTTGTCCAGGACAAGTTGGCTGAGGTGTATCAGACAACGGCGGAGGATGTTGCCGACACGACAAATGCCACGGTGGAAAGAGTTTTTCATATTTCTTTGTATTAAAGAATGAAAAAAGCAACGGAAAATTTTTTTATTCGGTAGAAAAACCATAAATTTGCACCGCGTTTAGAAGGAAAGATGCTCGAGTGGCTGAAGAGGCACGCCTGGAAAGCGTGTAACCGTCCAAAGCGGTTCGGGGGTTCGAATCCCCCTCTTTCCGCATATTTTTGGCTAAATTCAATATGCAAATGAAAAGTTTGATTGCTAAATTTGCAATAATTACCCTTCTTATATTCAGTTGTAGTTCTATCATTCAGGCAGGTCCAAAGGTCAATGAGGTCAATAAGACCAGTCTGCAAGGCAAGAAAGCCTCGCCTCGTCCGGATGCCCATCAAGGTGATGCCCTTCCGGGAGCTGCAAGTGCTACCGATAGCGTGGCAAGCGATTCTCTTGCCAATGCTGATCTTTTAGATGATTCCTATGCTGCTTCGGATTCTTCTTTGGTCCAGGAGCAGCATGAAGGCTTTCATAAGTCGCTGAAGACAAAGTTCATCGAAGGAAATGCGGGCTTTATGTCGCTCGTTGCCCTTGCACTCGTGATTGGCCTTGCCTTTTGCATAGAGCGAATCATCTATCTGAGCCTTTCGGAGATCAATGCCAAAAGATTCATGAAAGATATCACGGCGAAGATTGAGAGTAATGATGTGGAAGGTGCCAAGGCTGATTGCAGTCAAACCCGTGGTCCTGTTGCCGCCATCTGCCTGCAAGCGTTGAATCGTATTGATGAATCGATAGAAACGGTAGAGCGTTCTGTCGCTTCTTACGGCTCCGTTCAGGCTGCCAATCTGGAAAAAGGCTGTTCTTGGATCACCTTATTCATCGCTATGGCTCCTTCGTTGGGTTTCTTGGGTACGGTGATTGGTATGGTCATGGCTTTTGACCAGATCCAGACAGCCGGTGATATTAGTCCTACGATCGTGGCAGCAGGTATGAAAGTAGCCTTGATCACGACAATCTTCGGTATCATTGTCGCTTTGATCCTCCAGATCTTCTATAACTATATCTTGTCTAAGATTGACCATCTGACCAGTCAGATGGAAGAATCGTCCATCACTTTGCTGGATGCTATTATGAAATATCAGTTAAAGAAATGAACGGGTTGTTACATAGGCATAAGGAAGCTCCCGGCTCTCTGTTAAGGAGAAGCAACTCCGCGGAAAGGATATCGCAGCGTATCTTATATGGGATCGTGGCGGTAGCGGTTCTTGTCTTTGGACTTTTCTACCTGGTTGGTTTTGATCGGCCCTACATGGATGATCCGAATTTCAATAGTCCCCTTTTCACCAATGCTGTTCTCTTCCTGATGTATGGGATGGTACTTGCTGCCGTTGCCATTTTGGGATGTGCCATTTACCATACCTTGAAGACGAGGGGGCGGGGAGAACGTGTTGACAATGGCATCCCTGTGAAGAGAATAGCCTATATCATAGCGATCGGTACCATGGTCGCCCTGTTGCTTACCTTCTTGCTTGGCTCATCAGCTCCGATGACGGTGAACGGGAAAGAGTATACGGATGCATTATGGCTTAAGGTAGCAGATATGTTCATCTTTACAGGCATTGGTATGATCCTGGTTGCTATCGGTGCCGTTGTCTATGGGGCAACGCGGTATAAGAGAAAGGAGGACTAATGGGACTGTTCCAGCGTCGCAAACATATTGTTCCGGGATTGAATACCACCTCTACAGCGGATATATCCTTTATGCTGTTGATCTTTTTCCTTGTCACGACATCCATGGACGTCGATAAGGGACTCTCCCGGCAGCTTCCCCCAGCTGACCGTCAGCGTCAGGAGGAGCAGTCGGATGTGAACAAGAATAATCTGATGACGCTGACCATAACGGCCCAAAACCAATTATTGGTCGATGACCATCCCACGGAGATCCGGAAACTACGGGGGATCGTTGCGGATTTTGTCACCCATCGGGGGAAACAGCATTTACTTTCCATCAAGACAGACCCGAATGCCAGTTATAATACCTATTTCAATATGCAAAATGAGATCGTCGCGGCCTATAAGTCGGTGAGGGATCGAATTGCTAAAGGGAAATTTGGGCATGGATATGCCTTTTGTTCTCAGGAACAGAAGGATGCCGTAAGATCTATTTGTCCTCAGCGCATTACGGAGTCGTACGACTATCATAGGGGAGGGCAGGCGCAATGAGTATGTTTAGAAGGCGTTCCCATGAGATGCCGGGATTGAATACCTCTTCTCTTCCCGACTTGATCTTCTCCGTGCTGTTCTTCTTCATGATCGTTACGCACATGCGGAAGGTTACCTTGAAGGTACGCTATCGTGTCCCACAGGGTACGGAATTGTCCCGGTTGACTAAGAAATCAGCAGTCACCTATATTTATATAGGAAAGCCAGTGGATGGGATGTCCCATCTGACGGGGGGAGGTTCGCGTATTCAATTGAATGACAAGTATGCTTCCGTGAGTGATGTGATCGACTATGTTTCGGAAGAGAAGAACCGCATGTCCCCTGAGGATCAGCAACAAATGACCATCTCAATCAAGGCGGACGTGAGTACCAATATGGGCATGATCACGGATGTCAAGCAGGCCTTGCGTCAAGCCAAAGCCTATCGGATTAATTACTCTGCAACCCAGAGGAAGTAATCGTTTATTGTCTCTTGTGATAAAAGGATGATTATTTATCGCAAAAGTTTCTTATTTTATTGCGTTTCTAAATCTTTTGTTGTAACTTTGTCCCACAAATTACAAAAAAAATGGCACAACATGTTTTAGACACATTGGATAAGAAGATCCTTCGCTTGATTGCGAATGATGCACGTATCCCTTTTTTGGAGGTAGCCCGTGCTTGTAAAGTAAGTGGTGCTGCGATCCATCAGCGTATTCAACGGCTTACCGCCATGGGAGTATTAAAAGGCTCTAAGTTTATCATTGATCCAGAAGCAATCGGATATGAGACTTGTGCCTATATAGGTCTCTACCTGAAAAACCCGGAGAAGTTTGATGCGGTATTGGCAGAATTAAGGAAAATACCGGAGGTGGTGGAATGCCATTACACGACGGGTGGCTTTGATATGTTTATCAAAATCTATGCTATCAACAACCATCATCTGTTAAGTATTATCCATGACAAGCTCCAGCCTTTAGGTCTGTCTCGCAGCGAGACCATCATCTCATTCAACGCAGCTATTGACAGGTCTCTTCCTATTATTGACCTGCCTAAGAATAAGTCGGATCTATACGACTCAGAACTTTGAGAAAAGGGGCGCCAGCATGCGTCCCTTTCCTCAAATACGTCTTTACCTCCACACTTCTTGGGCAATTTGCTGTACTAAGTCAACTTTTTCCCATTGTTCTGCTTCCGTCAGTTTGTTGCCTATCTCGCAGGAAGCAAAGCCACATTGTGGGCTGAGATAGAGCCTATCCAAAGGAAAATACTGTGATGCCTCTTGGATGCGTCCCTTGATGAAGGACTCATCTTCCAAGACTGGTGATTTTGTCGTGACCAACCCTAACACGACTTTCTTATCCTTAGGTATCAACTTCAGAGGCTCAAAGCCTCCCGACCGTTGGTCATCGTACTCTAAGTAGAAGGCATCAACCTTCTCTTGTGCAAAGACATAAGGTGCCACAGGGTCGTAGGCTCCGCTGCAAGCATAACAGGAATGATAGTTTCCTCGGCAGATATGCGTGTTGATAACCAGGTCGGCGGGTTTATCTTCCAAGGCGAGATTGTTCACTTTCAGGTATTTTCTTGCTTCTTGTTCCAATGTTGTCCCGTCTTTCATTTTGGCACTCCAGTAGTCTTGGTCGACGATCATTCCCCAAGTGCAATCGTCGAATTGGATATTGCGGCAGCCTGCGTCATACAGTTGGCGAATGACTTGGCGATAGGCATTCGCGATGTCATGGATCAACTCCTCATCATCGGGATAATACTGCCTGGTGTTCTTCGTGTTGTCGCCACGGAATAATTCCGCGAGAAACTGTGCTGGCGCAGGAATGGTCTGGCGAGCGACAAAGCCGTCTTCCTCAAATTGCTTCACGAAGAGATAGTCTTCTACAAAAGGATGGTTCTCCCCACTTATCTTTCCTGTTAGCTTGAGTGACCCTTTGGTTGTCTCTTCCCCATGGAACTGATAGCCATGTTCCAATTCAATGTGTTCCACGTTCGTCAGTCCCCACATAAAGTCAAGGTGCCAATAAGAACGGCGGTACTCTCCATCCGTGAAGGCATGGATGCCGTGCGCTTTCTCTTTCTTCACTAACTCTGTGATAAGCCGGTCCTCAACCTTTCTCAATTGTTCTGCGTTGATCTTGCCTTCAGCAAACAGTTTCCTTGATTCTTTTAATTCTTGTGGGCGAAGGAAGCTGCCCACGATGTCTGCACGAAAAGGTGCATGCAATGTCTCTCTACTCATAATTGATATTTTAAATGATATGATCTTTTCTTTGTTGTGCTTGCAAAGGTAGGGAATATAAATGGGTCAAACAAATATTCTTTGATATTCGGGAAAATATGCTTTAACATGGATTTTAAGTCCTTGTATAAAGAATAATATTCTATATTCTTGGCTTTATTAAAGGATGGGATGTGAGCGTACCTATTTCATGTGAGCGATGAACCCCTATTTTTAGGTATTGTAGGAATGGATTTCTGGCATTATCTTTGCATTTGGATTTTTTGATACTAAATAGAATGGAATATGAAACAGACAGTAGTTGTTTATGGTTCTTCAACTGGAACCTGTGAGAGTATTGCGCAAACCATTGCCCAGAAACTTGGCGTTAATGCCATTGAAGTAAGTGCTTTGTCAGAGGATGTGATTCAGGAGAATGATAATCTGATCCTCGGTACCAGTACATGGGGTGCGGGTGAGATGCAGGATGATTGGTATGATGGCGTGAAAGTGCTGAAGAAGGCAGGACTGGCAGGCAAGACGGTAGCCCTCTTCGGATGTGGTGATTGTGAAAGCTATGGGGATACCTTCTGTGGTGGCATGCATGAACTCTACGAGGCTGTCACTGAGGCTGGAGCGCATGTCATTGGGGCTGTTGATGCAAGTAATTATACCTATGAGGATTCCGAGTCGGTCGTTGACGGGAAATTTGTGGGACTCGCCCTTGATGATGTGAATGAGAGCGACAAGACAGAAGAGCGTATAGACCAATGGCTTGCAGAAATCAAGCCTTCCTTGTAATTTAACTTTGCGATCAGTGGGCATTTGCTCGCTGGTCGCAAATGATGATCTTGCCTAATACCTTAGTCTCCCTGAACTGGTGTAACCTTATTTCTTGACATAATCGACAAAGGCGTAGTTGTATGGATGCCGCTCATCCTTGTCGTGTTCTTCCTTGTTTCCTATCTTCCATTCATCATAAGGAGGGAAAAAGGCATCAGCGTGAGCGGGCGTATCCTCTATTTCTGTCAGGCAGAGGCGATCTGCTTTCCCAATTGACTGTTCATAAACGCTGGCTCCTCCGATGATATAGATGTCCTCATCCTGACTGCAGTGCGACAACGCTTCTTCGAGAGAAGGATAACAGTCACATCCTGGGAATTCCTTTTGGGTTTTGCTCAAGACAATATTCCTTCGATGGGGGAGTGCTCCTTTGGGCAGTGACTCGAAGGTATGTCTTCCCATGATAATGGTATGACCTGTTGTCAGTGTCTTGAACCTTTTCAGGTCGTTGGGCAACCAATACAATAGTTTATTTTGGTATCCGATAGCCCTGTTCTTGGCTACGGCTGCAATCAATGTTATTCTCATTTCTTTTCTTGTTATACGGAGACGTCGGCCTGGATATGAGGCCATGGATGGTAGTCGGTAAGCTCAAAGTCTTCATATTGGAAATCGAAGAGATCTTTGACTTCCGGGTTCAGGTGCATCTTTGGCAAAGGACGAGGCTCACGGGTGAGTTGCAATTTCGCTTGATCAATATGGTTGAGATAAAGATGGGTATCACCGGTCGTGTGGATGAAGTCCCCTGCTTTCAGGCCAGTTACCTGTGCCATCATCAGCAGCAGCAAAGCATAGGAAGCAATGTTGAAGGGCACTCCCAAGAAAGTGTCGGCACTGCGTTGATAAAGTTGCAGGCTCAGGCGTCCATTGGCAACATAAAACTGAAACAGGCAATGACAGGGGGCAATGCCATCTGGTCAACTTCTGCTGGGTTCCATGCCGTGACAATCATCCTTCTTGAGTTCGGGTTGTTCTTAATGGTCTCGATGACGTTCTTGATTTGGTCGATGGCCCCTCCTTTTCCATCCGGCCAGGCGCGCCATTGGTGACCATATACAGGTCCTAAGTCGCCATTCTCATCTGCCCATTCATTCCAGATCCGGACTCCATGTTCCTGTAGGTATTTGACGTTGGTGTCTCCCTTGAGAAACCAAAGCAGTTCATAGATGATGGATTTCAAGTGGAGCTTTTTTGTGGTCAGCAATGGAAAGCCATCATCGAGGTTGAATCTCATTTGGTTTCCGAAGATGCTGAGCGTACCAGTACCAGTGCGGTCTCCTTTCTCCACGCCTTCCGTAAGGATACGGTTCAACAAATCAAGATATTGTTTCATGTGATATAATGATAATTTTCAAATGTCTAATACATGGTTGTCACCTTCCGGGATATGGGAACTTTTAATTTTCCATTCTACAGGATAAAGATTATTGGCACGGTTCCCGATATTCTTGGCGAACCCTAAGGGTATATGGTGATAGGTGAGGAGCACGATGCCTCGTGGTATGTCAGGAGACAATACGATGGATTCCTTCCTTAAGTAGCTGATGGCCTGGTCGTAGTTGATGTCAGCCATAGGATATTGGCTCGGGCGCAAGGTGATGGACAAGGCCAAAGACTCGTCAGGGATCATGTCTTTTCCTTTTTGGATGCCAGCCTTTACGCCAGCACACAGGACATGCAGGCGTTTGCTTGCCTCCTTTTGATATTGTGCAGTCAACTTAGCGAGTGCCTTCTCATCAGTTGCCAAAGGCTTGCCCTCTCCGTTTTTTCGAAGGACTGCCATGAATAGTCCTTCCCCTTTTGTCTTCCCAGGGATAAAGCGATAGGCGGGATGGGATCCCACGAGTGGTCCTGTAATGTTCCAGGATCCTTCGACAGGAATCTCCACAGCGGTTGCCCCTAACGCGTGGGTGATCCATTCCACATTCTCCTCATCCTCGTGGGCGTTGAACGTGCAAGTGGAATAAATGAGCAACCCGCCAGGTCTCAGGCATGACCAACAGTCGGTTACGATCTCCCGTTGTAGTTGCTGGCATTTTTCCACATTGTGCAGGCTCCATTCCCTGATGGAACCTTCATCCTTGCGGAACATCCCTTCTCCTGAGCAAGGCACATCGGTGAGGATGACGTCAAAGAGCAATCCTGATTTCCTGTAGTCCATAGGGTAGTTGTTGGTTACTGTGATACGAGGATGACCGAATTTCTGAATGTTCTCACTCAGGATCTGAGCCCTTGTCTTCATGGGCTCATTGCTGAAAAGGAGGCTTCCTTCTGGCAAGGCTGACATGGCGCATGTGGATTTGCCGCCTGGGGCTGCGCACAAGTCGAGCATCAAGACAGGTTCTTTCACCAACTGTCGGAGCAGATGGTCTAAGAACATGGATGAGGCTTCCTGGACATAGTACATTCCAGCATGTAGCAAAGGGTCAAAGGTGAAATTGGGACGGTTCGGGAGGTAATACCCGTATGGGCACCAAGGGACAGGTCGCCATGCGGAGGAGGCTTTGGCACCCTTAAAGGGGTTGAGACGAATGCTTGTTGGGGCTTCGTCTTCCAATCCCTGGAGTAACGTAAGGAAGAGATTCTCTCCCATAAGTTGCTGGGTATATGTTGTAAAATCCTCTGGTAGCGTCATGATGATTCCTTTTCGTGTGCAAAAATAAAAATTTTTTTGTTACTTTGCAACTAATTTGATACATGATGCGTCCAACACTCAGAAAATTAATGAAACAAAGTATATGAAACAAGTAGTGTTAGCATTCGCACTCATGCTCACTTTGAGTGCAACGACGATGAGCGCAGCAGCGCAGCGTCACCGCCATCATCCGCGAGTGACGATGGCGACAAGTAAGGATGACTCCGTAAAGAACAGCCAGGTGTCTGTTACCGCAACAGACCCCCAAACGGGGAAGAGCGTGAACATTGCCGTGAATGGAGGTGACCAAGAAAATAATGAAGGCGTGGACGCTTATTCTGACACGACCTACACAGACCCAGATAGTAGTGCAGTGACTTCTTCCTATGATAATTATGATGATCATTATACAGGCGAGAGTGACGCAGATAGATTCTATGAATTTTTAAACCATCTTGGGAAAGGAGGAGCAGCTCTGTTCATTTTGGCTATCATGATAGGCTTCATCGCTTTCTTGCTCGCGCCCATCATTATCATTGTCATGATACTTAGATACCTTATTAAACGTCATAATGATAAGGTGGCATTGGCAGAGAAAGCCATGGAGACAGGGCGCCCGATACCGGAGAACTCTATTCCGCTGGACAAGCAAAGTGATGAATACCTTTGGAAGCGGGGAATTCGCAATGCTGCCATCGGACTGGGGCTGATGTTAATGTTTTGGTTTTGGGATGCAGATGCCCTTGCAGGCATTGGAGCGCTCGTCGGTTGTTATGGAGCTGGACAGGCTTTCTTGGGAAGGGACTATTACAGGAACAATGATAAGAATGGGCAGAGCCACGACGATGTGTATGGAACCCCCTATCAGGAAGGCAATAAGGATGCAGGTGCAGAGCCTGGCAAGAGTGCCTCTTGTGATCAGGACAAAAACAGGGAAGACCATTTCGAACAACCTGAGTTATAAATCCGTATCCAAGTGAAAGATTTGAACGATATCTCTCTCGTTACGCAGGTGGCTGTATTCCACAACAAAAAGGCGTTTGACCAGCTTGTTGTGAAATATCAGTCACCTATACGTCGGTTCTTCTTGAACCAGACGTTGGGGGATACGCAGCTCAGCGATGACTTGGCTCAGGATACTTTCATGAAAGCCTATACTCATATATCCCATTTCAAGGGATTATCCAGCTTTTCGACTTGGCTCTATCGGATTGCCTACAATGTGTTGTATGATTATGTGCGTGCCCATAAGATTACCGATGATATTGATGCCAAGGCGGTAAGTCGGAAAAATGTGGAAGGAGGAGATCCTAATCTGAGGATGGATATTCATACTGCTTTGGCAATATTATCGGAAAATGAACGTTCTTGTATTACCCTTCAGTTGATGGAGGGGCAGTCTATTGACAAGATAGCTGAGATCACTGGAATGGCTCAGGGGACGGTAAAGTCTCATCTTTCAAGGGGTAAGCAGAAATTAGCAATCTATTTAAAGGAAAATGGATATGGAAAATAATCATCAAGATGATCTGTTGATCGCGCAATTCTTTCAGGAGAACCGGCAGGAAATCGAGGACAATGGATTTTCTGAGCAGGTGATGCGCAAGATACCGAATCGGCATGTGGTGCAGAATCGTATCTGGCGATGGATCTGTTCTGTCATCGGGGTTGCCTTCTTCTTGATTATTGATGGCGTGGACAGCCTGAGACAGGCCTTGGGCAATATCATGGGTGACGCCATTGGAGTGATTGCTTCCGTCGACGTGACCTGGACGACACCGTTGTTCGTGGTCGTGGCAGTGACCACGATCCTGATGGTCATTGGGTTTAACGTTCTTTCTTCAGAAGACTAATCTACGATGAACACATCATTGTCCCATTCCGTCTTCTCCTCTTTTTTTGACTTCGGTTGCTCTCTGAGCTTTCCCTTTTCATCAAACAGGTGATAGGTCGTGCGCAAAACGGAGAATTCCGTGCGCCGGTTGAGCTGGTTGCATATCTCCTGTTTCTCCTTATCCAACTTCTGGATGAAAGGCTCGGTCAGGACCTCTCCTTCTTTGAGCCAGGTATATTTCTCTGCTATCTTCTTCGAAATCGTCTTGGGTCTTTCTTTCCCATATCCCTTGGGAGTCAATCGGTCGGCAGAGATACCATGCCCGATCAGATAGTTGACAACGGATTCTGCCCGCCGTTGTGACAGTCTCTTGTTATACTCTTCACTGCCCCGGTAATCACAATGGGCTGCTAACTCGATGGTGATATGTGGGTTTTCATTCAGGAGTTTTACCAATTCGTCCAAGGCCTTGGCGGATTCTGGTCGCAGGGTTGCCTTGTCTAAGTCGTAGAAGATATTATCGATCAATACAGGTGCTGTGATGGATGCCAAGGGAAACTGTAAGGTGTATTCTTTGGAAGAAGATACAGTATCTACTCTTAGCTCTTCTTCGTGGTTCAGATATCCCTTGCAGGTAGCTAAGAGGATATAGTCGACATGGGGCTGGATCACATAGGTGAAAGATCCATCTCCTTTGACACTCAGCCGTTTGTTCGTTCCGTCATTTCCCACTAAATAAACTTGCGCGGCAGGGAGCTCATATCCCCCCATCTCATATACCCATCCCTTGATGGACTGGATGATTTCTGGATTCTCAAAGCTATAGATATGGTCCCAGCCTCGTCCATCGTTACGATTGGAAGAGAAGAAACCGCGGTTGTGTGGTCCTTCGAAGGTCATGCCAAAGTCATCAGCATTCGAGTTCAGCGGGTATCCGGGATGGACGAGCTGAACGTGTCCTTGCTTGTCTGTCTTGGCAATGAAGATATCCAGTCCTCCTAATCCGGGGTGACCATCGCTGGAGAAATACAGGTCTCCATTGGGGCGGAAGGTTGGGAACTCTTCGTTCCCCGGCGTGTTGATGGGTTCCCCTAAGTTCTCCACTCCTCCGAATCCAGCGGGTGTGATCCTTACTCTCCAGATATCCAATCCTCCTTTCCCGCCCGGCATGTCAGAGGTGAAATAGAGCCATTGCCCATCGGGAGAGATAGCCGGGTGTGCGAAACTGGAAAGTGTGTCATTGGTCAGTTTTATTTCCGTGCCTTTTCCCCATGCCGCATCCGACCGGTTGGACACGATGATCTGTGCGTATCTGGGATAAGCAGGGTCAGTGACACATTGTGTCAAGTACATCTCCCGTTGATCTGGTGATAGACAGCAGGCACCTTCGTCATACGCAGTGTTGACACCACCGTTCGCTACTTCCGGTTTCCTCCAGCCTCCTTTCTCATCCTTGCGGGAAATAAAGATGTCCCCAGCCTTTGCCCCTGTGATCCCACTGAGCTCATCCCCAATGGCGTCATTGCGGGTAGAGGTGAAATAGAGCTCGTCGTATGAGTCGCCTCCCAATACTGGGGAATAGTCATCTCGATGGGAATTAAAGACATCCATTCTCTTTACGGTATACCTTGAGCCTTGTTTCTTCCATTGGGGAGCATGTTCCGCGGAATAAAGCCCGTTTTTTGCAAGGATGTCGTCAGGGAGGGAATCCAAGACTAACTTAAATTCCTCGGCGGCACTTTTGTAATCTGCGTTCCTCAGTAATTGCCGACCCAAGGCAAGATGGTCGGCAATGGATGCCTGTTTGTAGCGGATGGCATTGCGATAAGCAGCAATCGCCTTGGGCGTGGCGTTGATTTTCTCGTTTGCCCTTGCTATTTTCAAGGCAAGCTCTCCCCGTTTTGCCCTGTCTTTTACGGGAATCTGGGAATAGGCTTTCTTGAAATGATTGGCAGCGTCATAGTATTCCCCCAAGGCAAGGGACTTCTCCCCGTCCTTGATAGCCTTTTCCACTCCACAACTGGTGAGCAGGAGCAGAAGCATGAATATCTTTATCGTCTTGAAATGCCGCATATAGGATAAACGGACGGGATCGGTATTTATTTTATTCTTCCGTGGTAGGAAAAGGTATTCGGAACGTACAACCACGCTTCCAGTTAGAGCAGCCATAGGCGGTCTTGCCTTTGATGATGGTGCCCGTCCCACAGACAGGACATGCCTTTCCGATGATACTGTCGTCGGCAGGGAGATGGACAGGGGCATTGGACTTACTTTCCTGTTCTTTCAGAGGTCCTGCTTTTTGGTCGGACTTGCTGGCAGAATGCGTGACTTGTGCCTTTTGCTTTGCGGTTGTAGCCCTCTTCTTCGTTTTTTTCTTCAGGTCCGCATCGGTCGTCACTGCGATGGGACCGTTTGAGTTGTCCCTCAAGACATCATTGACAATGATGGAGATCTGCTGTTTTAACTCATTGATGAATTGGCCCGCATCGTACTTCTTGTGTTCTATATCCCGTAGCTTCTTTTCCCAGATGCCGGTTAGCTCACAACTCTTCAGCAGTTCCTCGTGTATGGTGTCAATGAGTTGGATCCCAGTAGGGGTGGCCAAAAGATTCTTCCTCTCCCTTCGGATATAATGCCTTTTGAAAAGGGTCTCGATGATCCCTGCCCGGGAGGATGGACGCCCAATGCCATTTTCTTTCAAGGCAGCCCTCAATTCTTCGTCCTCCACAAACTTCCCTGCTGTTTCCATCGCCCTTAATAGGGTGGCTTCTGTATAATATTTTGGTGGAGTAGTCCACTTCTCAGTCAGGGTAGGTGTGTGGGGACCGCTTTCTCCCTTTGCGAATGATGGAAGAGTTTTCTCATCATTATTATTGTTCGCTTCTTCTTCATGCGACTTCTGGTCTTTCGCATAGATGGCTCTCCATCCAGGTTCCAAGATCTCTTTCCCGCTGACTTTAAACTCTATATCCTCTACTTTCCCCAGAACGGTTGTTGTTGAGAATTTACAATCCGGGTAAAAAACGCAAATAAAGCGTTTGGCGATGAGGTCATAGACGTTCCATTCCATGTCTGTCAGTCCCTTGGGTGGGACACCGGTCGGGATGATGGCATGGTGATCCGTTACTTTTGAGGTGTCGAAGACCTTCTTGCTCTTCGGCAATTTCTTCCCCCCTAAAGGCTTGATAAGGTCGGCATACACCGGTTGTCCATGGAGTTTTGCCTGGAAGACGCCGTTGAGGATACTGGGACACTTCGGATAGATGTCATCACTGAGGTATTGGGTGTCAACACGCGGATAGGTTGTGAACTTCTTTTCGTACAGGCTTTGTATCAGGTTCAGTGTCATTTCCGCGGAATAAGAGAATTTCTTGTTGCATTCAACCTGTAAGGAGGTTAGGTCGAAGAGATGGGGAGGGGCTTCTGTTCCTTTTTTCTTGCTGACATCCGTTACTGTAAAAGGCTTATCTGCGATGAGGGCGAAATCTTTTTCTCCTTCCTCTTGACTGCTGTATTTTCCTTTGGTGGCAACGAACAAGGTGTCCCGATAGATGGTGGAGAGAACCCAATAGGGTTCTGGCTTGAAGTTGTCTATTTCCTTTTGCCGGTTGACAATGAGCGCTAAGGTTGGAGTTTGCACGCGACCAATACTTAATACTTGTCTGTTTTGCCCGTATTTCAGGGTATACAACCGTGTGGCATTCATGCCGAGTATCCAGTCACCAATCGCTCTTGACAGTCCTGCCAAGTACAAGGACTGGTAATCTGATTGGTCTTTGAGGTTCTTGAATCCCTCCTTGATGGCTTCGTCAGTCATGGATGAGATCCAGAGACGCTTCACGGGGCAATGGATATTGGCCTTTTGCATCACCCATCTTTGGATCAGCTCACCCTCTTGCCCGGCATCGCCACAGTTGATGATGCTGTCTGCTTGCTGGTACAACTTCTCAATGATGCTAAATTGTTTGCGAATCCCATCGTCGTCGATAATCTTTATGCCGAATCGCTGCGGTATCATGGGCAAAGCAGCCAAGCTCCAATGTTTCCAGTTTTCATTGTAGTCGTTCGGCTCTTTCAAGCAACAAAGATGCCCGAAAGTCCAGGTTACCTGATATCCATTGCCTTCCATGTAACCATTCTTTGGGGTGTTTGCCCCTAAGATATGTGCAATGTCTTTTGCTACGCTTGGTTTCTCTGCTATGCAAACAATCATTTTCTCTTTTATTTGAAATGCAAAAATACAAAATTCCTTTTAATCGCCCAAATCGTTTCTGTATTTACTATTATCCATTTCTTTTTACTTCCTTGGCCATTTCGCGTTTGAAGCGACGAACTTCTATCCCTTGGCTCCTGCTGATTGTGCGATTCCGTGCAGGGTTATTCCTTTCGTGCAGAACGTTAAATAAATACAAATGCTTCATTTTTTGTCCCCGTTGCACCGGCATCAAAGATTTTTTTTCTAAATTTGTCTGTCATTAGCGAACAATAGAGACGATCATGAAAATAGGCTTGTTTATTCCTTGTTATGTGGATGCCCTTTACCCCGAAGTGGGAGTGGCAGCATACAAGTTGTTGAAATATTTAGGAAAGGATGTTACTTATCCCCTGAAGCAGACTTGTTGTGGGCAACCTATGGCCAATGCTGGGTTTGAGACCATGGCAGAGCCCTTGGCTGAACGCTTTGATGATATGTTCAAGGACTTTGACTATGTCGTGGCTCCTTCTGCTTCCTGTGCCGCTTTCGTCAAGTTTTACTACCCACGTATCTTGAAAGGGAAGCATGAATGTCTGACCTCTTCCAAGATCATGGATATAGTGGAGTTCTTGCATGATGTGCTTCATGTGAAGACCTTGCCGGGGAAATTCCCTCATGTGGTGAGCGTCCATAATTCCTGCCATGGTGTTCGGGAGCTTGGATTGTCCTCTCCTTCCGAGTGCCATATCCCCCAGTTTAATAAGATAATCGACTTGTTGAGGTTAGTAGACGGCATTACCATCAAAGAACCAGAGCGGAAGGATGAGTGCTGTGGCTTTGGTGGCATGTTCTCCGTAGAGGAGCCAGCGGTGTCCATCCGCATGGGACTGGATAAGATCCAGCGTCATATCGCGACCGGCGCGGAGTATGTGACCGGGCCCGACAGCTCTTGTCTCATGCACATGGCAGGTATTGCCAAACGGCGTAACATGCCGATTCAATTTATTCATGTCGTCCAGATCCTGGCAGCAGGGCTTTAAGAACAGAAAGGATTTCATCATGAGCACATTACATAGCAAGGCAGCTTATGCCTTTAATCAGAATTATGACAAGACCACCTGGCATGACCAGACCTTTTGGAGTGTACGTGCCAAAAGGGACGTGATGGCATGGGAACTTCCTGAATGGGAGGAATTGAGAGAACATGCGAGTGCGATCAAAAGGCATACGATCACTCATCTTGCAGATTACTTGGAGAAATTCTCCAGTCGCCTCGAAGCCAATGGCGTAATCGTACATTGGGCAAGGGATGCAAAGGAGTTCAATGAGATCGTCTATGGTATCCTCGAGACCCATAAGGTAACCAAGATGGTGAAGAGCAAATCGATGCTTACCGAGGAGGTAGGGATGAATGCTTACCTGATGGAGCGTGGTATTGACGTGGTAGAGACCGACCTTGGTGAGCGCATCCTTCAACTGATGCGGCAGAAGCCATCTCATATTGTCATGCCTGCCATACACCTGAAACGCGAAGAGGTGGGTAGGATGTTCGAAGAGCAGGGGATCAGCAAGGAAATTGGAAACTATGATCCTACTTACCTGACCCGTTGCGCTCGTATCCATCTTCGCAATCAGTTCATGGAAGCTGGGGCAGGGATGACGGGCGCTAATTTTGGAGTTGCTGAAACAGGCGATATCGTTGTGTGCACCAATGAAGGCAATGCGGATATGTCCACATCCATGCCCCACTTGCATATCGTGGCAATGGGCTTGGAGAAGCTGGTTCCTGACTATGCCTCCGTGGCTGTCTTCCAACGTCTGCTTTGCCGTTGTGGGACAGGTCAGCCAACGACGACCTTTACTTCCCATTTCCGGAAGGCACGACCAGGCGCTGAGATGCATGTGGTATTGGTCGACAATGGAAGAAGTGATATCTTAGGGAACGAGGAGCATTGGGAAACCTTGAAATGTATTCGTTGCGGGGCTTGCATGAACACCTGCCCGGTCTATCGGCGTTCTGGGGGATACTCTTATACCTATTTTATCCCGGGACCTATTGGGATCAACTTAGGGATGTTGCGGGATCCTGCAAAATATAGCGATAACGTATCTGCTTGCTCTTTGTGCTTGTCGTGTGATCAGGTATGCCCGGCTAAGGTCAATCCCGGGTCGCAAGTTTATTTATGGAGGCAACAGTTGGATTCCTTAGGCAAGGCAGATCCCTTGAAGAAATTCATGTCAGAGGGGATGAAAGTCTTATTCACCCATCCTGCACTTTATAACACGACGTTGCGGTTTGCACCTCTTGCGAATTATGTTCCTGAGAGCCTTACGCATTTCAGCAACTTGAATCCTTGGGGATTAGGCCATGCCAAACCTGAGTTTGCAAAGGAACCGTTCCATCAATTATGGAAGGAGGGGAAAGTAAAATGAAAAAGGAAGAATTGTTAGAGAAACTGCGTGGACAGGTCCATGAGCAGTACGACATGCCTGACATGGACATTCAGGGCATACGCTATCCAGATACAGTCAAGCAGTTTGTGGAAATGACAAAGAAAGTAGGTGGCGATGTCGTCTTTGCTAAGAAAACGGATGACCTGAACTTGTTGATCCGCAATCTCTATCCTGATGCCAAGGTGTTCGCGTCCCATCTGCCTTATATCAATATAGCGGAGAGGAATCCGGATCAGGTAGATGATGCGCAAGACCTGAACGGTACGGATGTGGGCATTGTGGAAGGTGAGATCGGGGTTGCCGAGAATGGCTGCATCTGGGTCCCTCAGACGATGAAGGAGCGTGCCGTTTGTTTTATCTCGGAATATTTGGTTATCATCTTGGACAAGCAGAACATCGTGGATAACATGCACCAGGCATACGCCCAGGTACAAATGACGGATTACGGCTATGGCTGCTTTATCAGTGGTCCATCCAAGACTGCGGACATTGAGCAGGCTTTGGTGATGGGTGCCCAGGCGGCAAGGGGCGTATCCGTGATCATCCTCAGTTAGCCTTCGCCATCATCCATGGCGAAAGGTTAGCGCCTGCCCAAGAGATAGCGCATGCGGAAGTATAGGACTTCCATTAGAGAGAACAAACGCCAATGATGCGGGAATGGATACCATCCCAGGAATTTCTCTGCATTATATACCGCCATGAGTATTGTTACAGTTGCCATTGCTTTGATGTTTTTGTCCGTTCAGATAAAAATATGGAAAGAAACGTGTATGCGGTCCTTTTGCTACAAGGTTGGCTTGCACTGTCTCCTGTTAAGAGTCGGCATTTTGTCTTTCTATCCATATCTATTAATGACTTCCACCACATGCTTGACTTCCTCATCTGTCATTGTCTGGTTGCAGGGGATGCTGAGCTCCTCGCGGTGGATGCGTTCCGTGATGGGTAAGGAGAGCCCATGCCACTCTTGGTAGCAGTCTTGCTGGTGGGGAGGGATGGGGTAGTGAATCCTTGTGCCAATGCCTTCTCCCTGCAAGTAGTCCTTGAGCGCATCACGGTGACCACAGAGCACAGGGAAGATATGAAACACATGGTCTACCTTGCGATGAAGCCAATCTTCGGCACCGGGCAGGATGATGGCTGGATTGGAGATGTGTTGGTAGTAATAGGTCGCGATCTGCTGGCGGCGACAGTTCTCCGCATCGAGATAGCGCAGTTTCACGTCGAGCACCGCTGCCTGCAACTCGTCAATACGACTGTTGCGACCCTGATAGGGGAAGACATACTTTCGTGACGAGCCGGAAATGCCC
>CAJLYG010000023.1 GCA_905210845.1 uncultured Prevotella sp. | reverse complement strand
GATTTGATTGATAATCAAATCTTCTAAAACTTGTTTTATTTTTATTTCCGAGGTGTAGCGTATCTTATGGAAAGATACTGCAAACCGAGCGAAATACACCCCATTTCCATTTGCTACACTTCACGCAATATCATGATCCGTAGATTAAAAGTGAAGGTATCATACAAAATTCTCGAGAGAATTTTATCCAATAGTAGATATTTTGGAAAGCAAAAGCATAGTTGTCGCCATAAATTCTCGAGAGAATTTAGCAAGAGATGTGCTTTTTCTGTCAACCTCCTGTCAACCTCTGTCAACCTAAAAACAGGTTGCAAGCCCGATGTACAAAGGGTTTTGACAACCTGTCAACCTATTACACAAAAAAACTCTAGTATAAAGAGAGAAACGCAGAAAAGCAAAAGCAAGGATCTTGGCAATTACTTCTACACAATACTCAGTGTATGTTTCATTTCACAGTTTCCATTTCAGTTGCAGGGTCAGATCTGTTTGGCTGCTATGATCAATTTTCTGTAGACCACTGCCAATGGCATTACATGATTGGCAATTCTTTTGTTGCTTTATAGAAAGATCGAGCTGTGGCATCTTAATCATCTCCATTGTGCAGGTATACCCTATTGATATTGTCAACGTAAATGCCGTCGCTGTTTTTAGTGCCTATATCATTCAACGTATTATAGTATTCCCAAATTTTTATTTTTTCGATGCTTGCCTGATGTACATCATCCATGAAGATAGGATATCGAGCATCTGGTGATTCAGTGCGAAGAGTACAGTTCCTAACAAGGATGCCTTTGGTATGACGGAACCAAAAACCGAAAGAAGGTAGTACCTTTAAGTCTGCTACATTGTATTTCCCTACTCCGATCTCTGGTGGAGTTACTTTGGAATCTTCTAAAAGATGACCACCTTTTACTGTTATGTTAATATCTTCAAAAGATATATTTTCTACATAGCCAGTTTGTCTTCCATCAGGCATAGTTGGAGGTTTCCCAATTACCATTTGTTCTTTTGTCGGCAGAGCATAGCCTGTGATGATGGATGTAGATTCTTTCTGAGAACCATCATATGCTGGCCATCGCTTATTATGATAATTACTGCCTGCATATACTTCTGATATATCAACACTTTTTAAGGATACATTTCTGATACTTCCAATAGGAGAGTTTGTAATGAGTAATTCTTTTCGCACGTTGTTATCCTCACGGAAGGTGAACATCTCTGCTTTAGCAGCCAGTCGGCGACCACGATTTGATATGGAGATGAAAAATGGAGCGTGCGGGCGTTTCATGATCGATCGATGATGTAATATTCCTGTTTTACCACTATTCAGATGTACATCACTCACAACAGCACCATCATTTGTGGATATAGAGAAGCCGGCCTTATTGGCTCCTAATACATAGATATTGTCTATATAAACATTGCTGATGTCATCAGCTGTCTCGCTTCCTATTTGAAATAAATTACAATTAGTGTCACCAATAATATTCCGTACACGGAAATGAGATGCTTTGCGCGTAAATCCAAGAGAACAATCAGATCCTATTTTTACAATATCGTCAGAACTTACTCGTGAATATATGTTTTTAACGAATACGTCCCGACATTCCATGAAGTCGTAGATATCACGAATATTCTTCTCGCTGTCACGTCCAAACCATGTGTCATGTATGAAAATACTATCAGTACCTGTGGCTAGGAGCGCGAAATGACCAGACTGATCGATGTGTAGCATATTTTCAGTTGTGGTGGAGAAAGAACCAATCGGGATATAATAAGGTTGGTCTTGTCGTTCATCATACCATAAATCATGACCATTTTCGAAGCCTCCGACCTCAATATTACGGCATTGCTTGAATGTAAACATTTTATCTCCACGATAACCTTTTGCGTTGTTCATCACCTTGTCGCTCGTGGCCAGAATACCATTGCCTGTAATGCGACCATCGCCAACAATTTTTACATTCTCAATACGTTCCCCTAAAAACATCGTATTATGAAAAAAAGTATGACCCACATCTTGCTTTGTGAGATAATTTTCTGGATCTTGATATGGCCTGATATCAGTCGAAGATAATCCATAACGATATCCTCTATCGCTGAACCAAGTTAATTCAGGTGCGTCAGTACCTGCAATAGCTTTAATGATAGCATCTTTTGTAATATGTAACCAAACATTGCTTTTTAAATAGATAGTGCGTACAAGATATGTACCAGATGTAAAGCTGATTGTGCCGCCACCTTCTTCACATGTTTGTTGAATGGCTGCATTGATAGCTTCAGTATCATCGGTGATACCATCTCCTTTTGCATTAAAATCTTTAATGTTTTTTTCCCCTGAGTAATATTTTACGATATTCGAGTAGCCTTTATAGCGTCCCCGTAATACTTTTATACGAAACAAATACAATTTGTTGGTATTCAGATGGTTAACATATATCTTGCCAACATGTTTTTCTTTGCATATATTTCTCCAAATCTCCCAAGTTTTTCCTTTATTAGTAGATATCTGTAGTCGCAAACTTTGAGGCTCTGGTAAAGGTGTCCATGTAAGGAGTGTCTGTGAATAGTCAGCATGTTTTGTAAATGCAGTCTTTTTATCAGGGCATCTTTTTAGGTCAGTAATTTCGTAAATACCTTTGATGACGGTTTTTACAATTGGGCTTTTTAATACTAAGGGTTCTGAAGTCTGATAAAAGGTTTCGATAGTGTATGTAGTGTTTTTTAGGATGATTCCTTTTATAAGGAGATGAATATCGATACCGTTAAATGGTCGAAGGTCTATACCTGAAAAATGTAAAATCGTTGAATTATTTTCTGATGTCAATGTTGCCGTTTTCATAAATCGAAGGGGCTCACTGCCTCTTCCTATAATATCCACAAAAGTATTATCCAAGGTTATTTGGATATCTTTCGGGAAGCGAATATACACATCGGCTTTTGGCGTACGTTGGCCAACATTGATAAATAGCTCTAAGTTTTGTTGTAAGGCTGCTGTATAATTAATTCTGCGAATTACGATCTGTGGGGGCAAAGCACCATTAACGCCTGTAGATATTAAACCTTGTCCTTCAGGTGTGTCAACCGAATACAGATAAGTTTGACCTTGTGCCCAAATATGAGTATAGAGCATCAGTAACGGCAGAAAGAATATATATTGATATCTCATACCTATTTATTAAGCAGTTCCAGAGAGAGACCTTTGCGGCAAAGCAACTGTGCTTCATAGAGTGAACGTATTTCCATATTGGTTTCGTTTTCGCCTTCCCATTCGCCATCGGGGCGGTTTTTGTGAACTCCGGGCCGATGTATACCTTTTGTTCCTATACTATAGTTCTTGCCTGAAACCCATGGATTTTGCACTGCAGCACTTTTCACACGGCAGTTCCATAGCACCTGTGTGACGCCAGCCCATCCATGACCACTTCCCATGTTACCTCGATCTTGCACATTGATTTCTCCATCTGTAACGATGTTATCGTATAGTGTACCGCATGCCCAACGATGGTGTGGACCAATGTCTGCATATACTTGTGTCGAATAACAATTGTAAAAGACGTTGGGACCTAGTACACGAGCCCCTGTCACATAATCGTGTCGTCCTTCCGTTGTCATACAATTCATAAAAAGGTTCTGTTGACCATTATTATAAAAAGAGTAACGATAGCCACCTGTAATAATAGACTTTGGTTCAAGGCAGCGGCTATTCAATACCGTTACATTCTTTGCATAGCGTTCGCACCACACTGCTGAATTGGCAATATATCGCGTAGTAATGTTTTTCACCCAGCAATCTTCAGCCTTATCTATTTTAATACCTGTCCATGCATGTTCTGTGTCCTCGTAATTTTTATAATTGGATTCAATACAAAGATTTTCAATACCTATTTCATGGATGCGACCTCTGAAAGTATATTTATAGACTTTACCTCCTCCATACTGTCTGTCCATTTGCATTACTATCGGATTATCAATATATAAAGTATTACCATCTATTTTCACTATGACCCGTTCAAAAGCCAAATCATATTGCTCCGCAGACCATTGGCGGGTGCCAGGACGTGCTACAATTTGGTCCATTTTAATATCGTGTATCCATTTTTCAGAACCAGGACGAAAAACCATTATACTATCGCCAACCTTAAACATTTTGGCAGATGCCACATGCAACTGATAAGAGCCTACCGGTATAAAGTCATCGGTGATAGATGTTTGTGAAGCTTCCACTTTTTGCGGAAGTCCAACTCCTTCAATTAAAAATATAGGATAGCGATGAGGAGATGTTCCGATAATACAAGTCTCATGGGGTTCACTGCCCTCACCGCGAATGATGATACCTCCGGTCTTAATTGCTATTGTTGATTCTACACGATATATACCTTTTTTTAATAATAGGGTGCCACGATGCCCCTGATCATCTGCATTCTTTTTTGCAAGTTGATCGATGGCCTGTTGAATATGTGCAGTATTATCTCCTGTAATTGGTGATATCGTCATTGTTGTAGGTAATGAAGGTATTGGTACATCTCCATGGTGATAGCCTACTCTACTGAAGTCTGGGATAATATTGCCTAAACTATCTGCATGATAAATCAATTTGTTATTGACTATCTGGACGAAAGAAGATTTGAATATGTTAGGCATCTTTGTTTGGGCCTGAGACATCAAACAAACTCCTAAAAAAAAGTACGTTATAAATTTTGTTCTCATCTTTTTCCTTTAATTTTTATGGGTTTGACTTATTAATTTCTTTTGCAAAGAAAATTAAATATTAATAGTGCAACTTACTTTTTTAATTCTTATTTTTAGAGATTTGTGCCAAACTTAGGAATTATCGTGAGAAACTTTATTTCAATTTTCTGGTGACTTGTAGAAAATGATCAAAAGTTTGCAAAAAATATCTTAAGCTCATTTTTACAAGTTGTAGATAGAAAAGTGCAAGATAAAAAACATGAAGAAAGATATTTTTGCAATAGAAAATCAAATCTATCTAGTGTTAAATTTAAAAGTGTCATCATGGAACATCGAAAAAGAAATTTCATGCAACGACTATTACTAGCCATTTTTGCAATTGGATTTACCTTGAATATCTCTCCGCAGAGTATAAAGCAGGAGGGGGTAATAGTAGACCAGAATGGAGAGCCTCTTATTGGCGTTAGTGTTAAGGTCAAAGGCGCAAAAGGAGGTGCTATTTCTGATTTAGATGGAAACTTCTCTATCAGTTGTCCGAAGAACAGTATGTTGATTTTTTCTTTTATGGGATTTAAATCAGAACAGCAAAAGGCTACAGGTAATAAAATGAAGATTACCTTGTTTGAAGATTCTAAAGGACTCGATGAAGTTGTAGTAGTAGGATATGGAACAATGAACAAAAAACACATATCCGGTTCAATGAACTCAATTGATGCCAAAGTCATTGAAGAGAAAAATGCTGTTACCGTACTTGATGCTTTGCAAGGCGCCGCTCCAGGTATGCAAATCGTATCTAACTCTGGTGCTCCAGGCGCCTCTGCATTTGTCTCCATCCGTGGTGCTTCTACTTTCAGTGATGATGGTGTAGCTCCATTATACGTTGTTGATGGCGTGCCTGTAGATGATATTGATAATCTTTCGCCAAATGATATTAAGAGTATAGAGGTGATGAAGGATGCTGCAACATCAGCCATATATGGTGCTCGTGCTGCTAATGGTGTTATTCTCATTCAAACAAAGGATGGAGAAACAGGAACGCCTAGTGTCACAGGTCGTTATCAGCATTCATTTTATACTGCTGCCCGCAAGCTTCCGCAGGTAAATGCTTTTGAAAGCCGTCTAAGCATGTCGGCAATAGACTTAAACAATGCAGCAAGAACCTTGGAGAAATTTTCTTCGCGTACAGACTCTGTTGGCCTACAGTACAGTACCAATTACTACTACCAGGATCTACTGCTTCGCACTGGTAATCGTGATGATGCATCTATGCAGATTAGTGGTGGTAACAAAGATTTCAAATATCGAGCATCTCTAAATTACATAGGTCAAACGGGCATTTATATCGCTTCTAAGGATCGACGTTATATTTCTAATATAAATGTTGACTATCAAGGCTGGAAGAACATTGCTTTTACGACACGCATCAAGTTGAGTTACGAGAAAAGAAACGATGTTAGGGCCAGTACTATAAAAGATGCCCTCCGTCGTGACCCGGATATGATTATTTGGTATCCGGATGGAGAATTAATACCATATTATTCTTCCGGTGGTCGCCGTAATCCTGTTGCAGAAATGACACAGCGTCTTGACGAGAATTATTTATACAAAGGAAATTTTTACCAAGGATTAAACTGGAAGTTCACTAAGTGGTTAGCATTGACAGCCAGTATTTCTGCAGATTATCAGAGTACCCGCAGGATGCAATTCGCTTCAAAGTATCTGCAGGGAAGCAATAATGGACATAATTCTCAGTCAGATAAAAAAGAAGAAAAGATTAAATATACTGGTGAGGCTTATCTTACCTTAAATAAACAAATCAAAGAACATTCATTGAGTGCAACTCTTGGCTCTTCTTTTGAATATACGAAGGAATTACTTTATAATATTTCAGGATCATTTCTTCTTTCAGAGAATATCCACTATATGAATATGGCTACTGAGCTTGATGCGTCAGACACTTATTCATCAGGCTGGGATGAATCTATGGTCGGATTTTTTGGAAGAGCAGTATATAGTTGGAAAAGTCGTTATATCTTTACGGCTTTAGGTCGTTACGATGGTTCGTCCAGATTTGGGCAAAACCATCGATGGGGATTTTTTCCTTCAGTCTCTGCCGCATGGCGTTTCTCTGACGAACCGTTTATGAAATTTACCAATAGTTACCTTACCGATGCCAAACTTCGTGTTAGCTATGGTATCACGGGTAACGATCGTATCGGGCGTTATGAGTCTTATTCAACATATATATCAGGTTCTGCATATTATAATGGCATAGGTGGTGTCGTTCCATCAAGCAAATATGGTAATCCTAACTTGAAGTGGGAGCAAACTAAGCAAACTGATTTCGGATTAGATATGAGCTTTCTAAATGGTAGAATAGTCTTTGTTACCGACTATTACATTAAAAAGACCAGTGACTTGCTATCTGACTATAATCTGCCTTACACAACTGGCTATAGCACTATGCGCGTGAATCTTGCTTCTATTGAGAACCGTGGTCTTGAGTTATCAATAACTGCTATTCCGATAATTGGTAAAGGATTCCGCTGGTCAACAACCCTTAATTGGTGGAAAAACAAGAACAAAATCACAGATTTATCTCGTGATGACTATGTGTCTAGTGGTGCATGGCTTGTTGCCAAAGGTAAGCAAGCAGGAATTTGGTACGGATATAAGAATCTTGGAGTATACGAATATGATGAGAGTAATGCTTATACTCCTGACTATAAAACCCGTCTGATTCCTGTTTTTGAGCGCGACAATTATGGGAATGTTATTATTGGTATGAATGGCAAGCCAAATTTGATCAAGTACACTTATCCTAATGGGACTGATTATGATGGCGATATAAAGCAGTTAAAGGTTAATGGCGTAATAGCTGGTGGTGGTGATGTCATCTGGTATAATAAACCAGACGCAAATGGAGATCTTGATGGAGTTATTGATACAAATGACCAAACCGAACTTGGAGTTGCGACTCCACAATGGTATGCATCTTGGGCAAATTCTTTTACATATAAGAATTTCTCTCTAAATATTAATTTTTATCTAAGTTGGGGAGGTAAAATATGGAATGATGTAAAGCGCTTTTACACATCTTGGGGTGGAAACACTCACAAGCAATCACCGGAATATATACTTCAGGGGTGGAAATATCCAGGTGAGATCACTTCTTGGTATGCATTAAATTCCCGCCAGCGCAAGACAAACAATCACTCTATGTCTTTGAGCAGTCAATTTCTAGAGGACGGTAGTTTTCTGCGTTTGCAAGATGTACGTCTTAGTTATACTGTCGATAAACGTTGGTTGAGCAAAACACCTATGAAAAATGTCCAAGCTTATATCTATGGCAAGAATCTCATGACATGGACAGATTATACAGGATTCGATCCTGAGGTACAAATGAGTGTCCTAAATCCTGGAAAGGATGATTCCAGTTATCCACGTAGCAGAGAATTCGGATTTGGCTTAAATGTCGGTTTTTAATAAACGAAAATATGAAAAAGTACCTTTATATAATTATTATTCTTTTGTCTTTGACAAGTTGCAATGATTTCTTGAATCGTTCTCCTCTTTCTGATTTAACACCAGAAAACTATTTTAAGGACAAAACAGAGATGGCAAATTGGAATGCTGGTATTTATGGTGCATTTCAGAGTGCTCTCCAGCGTAACCAAACTATATTTGGAGACTGTCGTAGTGATAATGTGGAGACTACAGGCTATATCAATAATAACATCTATATGAATGCTCTCGTTCCATCCATGAGTGAGTCAAGCTGGCAGGCCTTTTATCAATGCATCAGCAGATGTAACATAGGCATAAGCAAGTATCCTACCATTCCAAGTATTTTAGAATCAGAATATGCACCTTATATGGGGCAGGCTTATGGTATGCGCGCTTTTATGTATTTCTATGCTACACGCGTTTGGGGGCGTTTACCTATTGTCAACAATATGTGGGATGGCTCTCTTGCAGATATTAATACCCCACGTTCGTCGTTAGAAGAGGTCAAAGAACAGATACTTTCGGACATCAACATGGCTATAAAATATTTCAGCATATCTAACACCTCAAGTAATTTCTATTTAGGTTTATCCGCTATGCATGAATTGAAGACTGAAGTTTATATGTGGTATGGAGATTATCAAGAGGCACTGGACGAATCCAATTATTTCATAAATAACAGTAATTATGCTTTAGCTTCAGATGAGGTAGAGTGGAAAAAAATATTTACGGACCCGGGAGCTTCTAAGGAGGTTATCTTCGCAATGTCGTGGGAATACACAAATAATGGGGCAAGTAGTGGTTGGCCAGGAACGATGGGAGCGTCAAATACCAATAATGGATATCAGATCTCTCAATCGATCTTTGAAGAATTTGTAGACCGTCTTTATTCTGGTGAAGGAGCTGACTCTCGTTTTTGGAATACAGTTGATACAGTAGCATTATATTATAATGCCAGTCGTGTACCAATGAGTTATGCACATTACTCTGCAACAGGAATCCAAAAGTGTATCAAATATAGCGAGAAGGATGCTAATGCACACTATGATACGACGAATAAGATCTATAAATCCTACTGGTCCGTTCTGAATACTACAGATAGTCAGATACAGCAAGTGTTCATGCGTTTGGCTAATGTATATTATCTGCGTGCTGAAGCATTGAATAAATTAGGGCGTGGGTCTGAGGCATTAGATATTATCAATGTCCTTCGTCAGCGCGTAGGATATTTCAGAGATGCCTCTAATGATGTAAGTAGTGTTGATAATCAGGAAGAAGTAGAGGATCTTATACTATTAGAACGCCAATTAGAATTCTATGGTGAGGGCCAACGGTGGTTTGACCTTATGCGTACAGGGAAGCTAATTAGTGTTATGGGCCCAATTTATTCACAACGTCAAAATGATGCGGGGGTTACTGTAACCGGTTTTGGAGATGAGGGGACTAAATATTGGCCTATTTACTATCGTGAGTTTGAATCGAACTCAGCTCTCAAGGGAGATCAAAATTCTCCTTATCCTGAACGTTAACATAACATTTAAATACATTTTCAGATGAAGAAAAATATAATATATAACATTGTTTCATTGCTTTTTGCAGCAGTGACGTTGACTAGTTGTGAAATATTTGGGTTGGACTATCAGGATTCTTATGACTTCGACTACAATGCTGGTATAGCCAATAATAAGATAGAGATGACACCATATGATTTTATTGCTTCTCGCTTGGATATTTTTTCTCTTTTGAAAGAGGCGATAGACTATGCTGGTATGGAGGAAGAATTCAAACAGGAAAATAAGACTTATATTCTACCGACAAACACAGCGTTCAACTCTGAAACTACGTCCGACAAGAGCTATTTCCAACAGCATCAACTTTTCTATATAGATGATTCCACAGGTGATACTATCACTTATGCACCTATATCCATGACTGCCTATCCTGTTGATCAGGTTCGTGAGTTTCTTTTGTATCATATTGTCCTTGGTCAATATACATTTACAAATCTTCCGGCAGAACCTACATGGTACAAGACCTGTGCAAGTGCAGATACGGCATATGTTAATATGTATCTATTAAAAGATCGTAACCCAAATATTACGTTTAACAATTTTGATGGTCACTATAAATCGACTATAAAACCGAGGACAGCCAACCTTTATTCTACAATCTGTTCATCATATATGCATGTTCTGGATAGTTGGCTTGATCGTCCCAAGCAAAGTGATATTCAACTTAAGTAATAATCTTTAAAATAATAAGTATGCGATATTTCTATGTGTTTCTGTCTTTGCTCGTTACCATTTGCTTAATAACATCATGTAAGGATGAAGATTCTTTGACTGTTGATTCATTGAGCGCAGACGGCAATGAGTTCTATTGTAATCAGAAAGTAAAGGTTTGGATGTGTGTGAATTCTAGTGATCTCTGGCATACTACGTATAAGTGGACATGTAGTGGTGGCTCGCTAACACAACCTCAGGGACTTAATGAGGAAACATGGCAAGCTCCCTCTACTCCTGGTACATACACAATCACTTGTGAAGCATCCGTAGGTGGGAAAAAAGAAGTTCGCACCAGAGATATGTATGTATCGGGCTATTTTTTTGAGAAGTTTGAGAAAAGTAGCCAAACATCGTTCACATTACAGAATGCAAAGAGTACTCTCAAATCCGATAACAATGGAAATCAATATCTAATGACTACCGTAAACTCTTCAACGGAACCCACACGTTATTTGCGGCATACATTTAATGACGATGCTTTGTGCATTCCTTTTAGCGTCAGAGCAAAATTAGGATTCGATAAGTATATACCCACGACCCAGATAATTACAGTAGGCAAGAAATCTGCTAATGCTGTAATAGAGTATCGTTGGAACATGCGTTCTGATGTGACTAATGAAAATAATTATATTAATTATATTAGTTTACAGTGGTATCCGCATGTGCCTGTAGACGGCTATCCATCACTTACTGACGATACGACGGTAGAAGGAACATCTAATTGGAATATACAGTTAGCAGTTCAGCATACGGCAGCAACAGCCAAGAAAACAACAGTGTCAGAATACCATTATCTGAACACTATGAATATTTTCAAAGATAAAGAGTATCATACTATTGCCATGGGTGTTAATGAAGATGAGATACTTGTAGTGTATATTGATGGTATAGAAGTGCTGACTAGTACGATTGTGAAGGATGTTCGTTCAAGCATGGGATGCAAAGGACGTATATATGTTGCTAATTGGGAGATTTACCAATTGAATGGGATTGGTGCGCGTAATTTACCTCAATTTTATTTGGATGACGCATATGCTTCTAATGCTGAAATGCTGAAGTAGTCTAATAGCTATTTGCGTCGTGTGAAAATTATCTTAAGATCATTAAATATGAAGGTAATAAAATATATTCTAACTATAATCTTATGTGGGATATTTGTTTTTTATACATCCTGCAGAACGGGAAAACAGGCTGATAAACAACAACTTCCTGTAAAAAAACAAAAGAAAGAGATAAGAATGAATAGCAATGTTATTACTCGAAATCAAATACAGCAAATGTCGGCAAGCTCCATCTATGACATTCTACGCTCGTCTGTAACTGGTGTTACTGTGACTGAAGGTGGCAAGGGTTCCATAGTCACCATTCGTGGAACTAACTCTTTGGAATCAAATATTGAGCCGCTTTTTATCATTGACGGATCAGAATATGAATCGAGTGCTGATGCAAACGCTCAAGTTTCTATTAATGATATAGAGAAGATAGAAATTGATAAAGATGGTTCTGCTTATGGTGTTAGGGGGGCTAATGGAGTAATAATAATTACGACGCGATAGTGATCAATAGTTTATGGGAATTCAAAGAACTAATATTATTATAGTGTATGAAAAAACTATTATTTGGCTTGCTGATGACAGGTGCTGTATCATGCGCTATGGCAGCATGTGGGAAAAGTGAAACAGGCTATATTGAAAAATCTGAACCGGCTACAAACCATTCTACAGGCTCTTCTTCTGGTTCTTCGACAAAAGGAGATTCTTCTGAGGAGAAGATTGATTCTGGCAATATTGTGCATAATTATATTTTGCAAGGCAGCATGCAGGCATCCGCAAGCCTTGTGGGTAAAGATTATACAGCAATACACCAATATATGCGGACATTAGGGTGGGACTATTCTGAAAATCCGAATGCAGATAGTAACGATCATAAGGATGGAAAACATTGTGAGGTTGTCTATGATGATGTGCTCAAGCAATATATCTATCAATTTTATATTCATTGCAACGACAGCATCCTTGATGGTGACCGTGGCAAGAAAGTGGATCGTCAACGTAACGAGATGAAATCACAAACTACAGAGAAGTGGTATAAGCTTAATGGTAACTGGGATGAGTGGCAGAAACTGGAATGGAAATTCTGGATACCAAAAGATTTCCGTCCATCATCGAGTTTTACTCATATTCATCAATTAAAAGCTCAAGAAGGTAATAATGGCGCACCAATTATTACTATTACTCTACGAAGCAATAGCAATGGTAGCAATCGTCGTCTTCAGGTAATTCATACAGGTGATATATCTACTACAAGCAAAGGGACAATTATTGATAATATCCCCTTATCAGATCTTGAAGACCAATGGGTGCAAGTGCAAACAGAGATGCACTATAGGCATGATGGCTATTTTTCTATTACGATAACACGTATCAGCGATGGAAAGGTTTTGGCGAAGCGGTCTGTAAACAATATAGATTTGTGGCGCAAGGGTGCTATTAGTATCCGTAATAAGTTTGGTATCTATCGTAGTTTTGGCCGTACTTTAGCCAGCGGTTCCGATCGCCCTCTTAACGGTATTAAAGATGAAACATTAAAACTTGCAGATTTTAAGGTCTATGAACAAAATACTAATCCATTGCCGAAAGCACACAAATAAGAATGAATAGATAAAGAATTTTGGTGCATAATAAACAGAAACTATTAAGAGATGCAATCTAAAATAATAGTTTGTTTTATTATAATATTGAAATTGTATGGACTGAAAAAGCAAATGGTTTTATAAGAATATGTACGTTTTTATTTTAATAAATTTTCTTGCTAATGAAAAGAATAATAATGTCGCTGCTCATGATGAGCATTTATCTTCTTCCTGCATTACCTTCCAATTGGACAATTGCCTCACTGGATGGAAATATTAAATTCATCCTTTCTGATAATGGCGACCAATTATCGTATCGCGTAAAGTATCGTAATATCCCTGTGATTGAGACATCTGTATTGGGGTTAGTAATGGATGGTGAAAGCTATGGACGTAAGGCCAAGTGGGTGTCATCATCAAAGGTCAAGTATATCAATGATGCCTATACATTAAAATCTGGTAAAAGAATCCACGTCGTAGATCATTGCAAAGAACAAGTATTTTCTTTCCGCAATTCCAATCAGCATATGTTCCAACTCGTCGTTAGAATATATGATAACGGTGTCGCTTTCCGGTATATCCTTCAAGGTACATCAGACAGAAAGGAGCATAAGATAACTCAAGAGCAAACTGAGTTTGCTGTAGTTCCAGACGGCAAGGCCTGGATACACCCTTATGATTGGAACAGTAGGAAGAAGCCGAGCTATGAACAATATTGTAATGATGGTATTCCTATACGTAAGAATTGTGAAACAGGTCGTGGATGGGCATTCCCAATGCTTTTCGAGACAAATCATTTGTGGATGATGATTACTGAGGCTGCTCTTGATGGCACTTATCCAGCAACCCATATTGATAATAGTGGTGCTGCTAATGCCTATCGCATCCGATTCCCGGAGCAAGATGAAGTTGTCATTCCTGATGACCATAGCCCAGTGTCAGCTCTTCCATGGAAGACGCCATGGCGTGTAGCTATCATCGGTCCACAATTGAATACAATTTTTGAATCACAGTTGGTTGAGAATCTCAATCCTCCCTGTTCGCTTAGTGACACATCGTGGATTAAACCCGGTCGTGCTTGTTGGAGTTGGTGGTATAAAGGTAGTTCGGTTAAGGACTATCCTACTCAATTGCAATATGTAGACTTCTGCCAACGGATGGGATGGGAATATGATCTTATTGATGCTGGATGGCAGAATATGACCAATGGCGGCACCATGGAAGATGTAGTTAGATATGCTAACACAAAAGGAGTGGGTATATGGCTTTGGTATCACTCTGGAGCGGGGCACGAAGATGATTCGGTTAGACAAAATCGTCTGATGTGTGATCGTCGGCTCCGCAGGACTGAAATGAAACGCATTCATGAACTTGGAGTTAAAGGTATCAAGGTAGATTTCTTCGATACCGATAAGCAGCGTATCATCAACCTCTATTTCTCTATTCTTAAAGATGCTGCCGACAATCAATTGATGGTCGACTTCCATGGAGCGACCCTTCCTAGAGGGCTTGAAAGGACATATCCTAACCTGATGTCAACAGAAGCGGTTCGAGGGGCAGAGTCGCTTGGACAACAATTACGTTGTGACAAAGCTGCATGGCATAATACAATTGTCCCATTTACAAGAAATGTCGTTGGGTCTATGGATTATACTCCTGTCACATTCTCAAATAAAATACGGCAAGGAGTTCCTGCCATCCGTAGGACAACAGTTGCACATCAACTATCCTTATCTGTGGTCTTTGAGTCTGGGTTCCAGTGCTTTGCAGATCGTGCAGAAGCTTACGACTCATTACCGGATGAACCAAAACAATTTTTAAAAGATGTTCCTGTAGTATGGGATGAGAGTCGATTATTGGCTGGTTATCCTGGTAAAAATGTCGTAGTAGCACGTAGGTCAGGCTCTACATGGTATGTGGCTGGTATAAATGGCATGAAAGAGGAGCTAAATTTATCTTTTCAATTACCAGAAGAGTGTCGGGGTAAATCGGGCCTTCTTATTAAAGATGGTAAGGATGGAAATAGTTTCTATACCCAGAAGATAGAAGCAACTGTATCAGCGATGAAGGTGACAGTATTGCCAGAAGGAGGATTTGTAGCAGTGTTCCATTGACCCTCTATTTCGGAAATGCGTACAGTCCTCATATTCTTGTTGAATTTCGAACGTTAGATGTAGAATCATTTTGGGGGCTTTAGCTTAAGTGTAAATGATATTACGATCAAACATTTGGTAGGGATTCATAATATATTAAATAAAAATGAAAAAAAAACTATCTATTTTACTTGTTTTATGTTTGGCATTGCAATTATCTGCCAAACAAAAGTCCAATGAAAACAAAATGGACTGGTGGCAGGCTGCTAAATTCGGAATGTTTGTGCACTGGGGACCATATTGCCTTTATGGCGGAGTATACAATGGCTATCAACAACGCCGTGGAGGGGCAGAGTGGATTATGAATAGATGCAAGATTCCTGTTGGTGAATATCGTGCTAAAGCAAGTACTTTTAATCCTGTATTATTTGATGCGGAGAAGCTTGTTCTTTTGGCGAAAAATGCTGGCATGAAATATATCGTGTTTACTACGAAGCATCATGACGGTTTTGCTATGTTCAAAAGTAAGGCTAGTAACTTCAATATTTACGATTATACACCATTTAAACGCGATGTAGTGGATGAGGTAGTTAATGCTTGTAGGAAGTATGGCCTAAAAGTGGGATTTTATTACTCACACTCACAAGATTGGAATAATTCAGGTGGCGCAACATCTCGTAAAGAAATGAAAGAAGGATGGCCAAATCCAGATTCTACATACATTGACAACTTCACTAAGGTGCATCACGGAGCCTGGGATTATCGGCAGTTGGAGAGATCATATGCCGATTATTTCCAACAGGTGTCATTACCGCAGATTAAAGAATTATTGTCTCGCTATCCTGATCTTGCTATTCTATGGTTTGATACACCTACAAATATGAACGATGAACAAGCATTAGAGGTGACAAAGCTTTTAAAACAGTATCCCCAGGTCATTACAAATGATCGACTTAAACGTCCAAATTTTCCTGGTGATTATAAGACACCAGAAGGAAAGGTGCCCAATCCTGAGGATGTCAAAGGTATTTTTTGGGAAACCTGTATGAATATTGGATCGTCTTGGGGCTTCAAAAGTTGGGAGAAAAACTGGAAAAGCCCTGAGAGTGTCATTAAGACTCTTATTATGTGTGCTGCGCGAGGTGGTAATTTTCTGTTGAACGTTGGCCCTGACCCTATGGGGCAAGTACCTGCTCAGGCGCAAGACTGTTTGAAAAGTGTTGGGAAATGGCTGGAAACTTATGGAGATGCTATATATGATACACAACGTAGTAATCTTTACCCTAAGTGGGGTGAGGTCGTGAGAAAAGATACAAAGAATAACACAAAACTTTATCTTTTTGTATATGATTGGCCCCAAGATGGCGTATTAAAACTTCCCGGTAACTTTAAAGTCAAAAAGGCAATTATGAAAAAAGGGGGGCAAACATTAAAAATATCGGTGACGGATAATCAAGTTAAAATAAATGTTCCTACTCGCCCAGTTGGAGAATTTGTTACTGTGATACAATTGGATCTTGTGAACAAACTTCCCCAAGAGAAACTACAATCAAATAGCGCAAGATATTTTAAAATTGCTGATACAGATTAATCCTTTTTGAAAGTGGAATGTGACAGGGGATCTATGCGTTATTTCTCCCCTGTCTATTTTTTATATTATATTATATTATGCTATTGGTCATAGGAGTAGATATAGCTTAATTTGACTATTACCCACATCAACCTTATTATTTGATTTCAATAAAAGCGGTGGGTAAGTTAGATGACTTTACTGCTATTATAGCTTTGCCAGTGACAATAGCACGAATTGTGGCACGACCATTTCGGCACTGTATTTTACTGGAAGCATTTGGCGTACCCAAATTGGTGATAAGCTTTCCATCGCCCGATAGTTCGAAGCGTATCCAATTGGTGGCATCAAGGCATCTTATATTCTTATTGTCTATCAGTTGTACATTAATCTCTACGGTCTTATCGTTAATCTTTCGTGATGAAAGTGCAAGACGTACAGGTACCCCCCATATTTCCGTTTGGTATTCCGGATGTATTTCATCGGTGATGATCTTATCTTTTGAATATCCCACAGCTTTGATGTCATTCTTTCCTTCTTTCAAAATTACGTTCCAATGAAAGCCCGTGGCAGGGTAGTCGGCAAGATTTCGTTTTTTAATACCGACAGACTTGCTATTGAGAAAAAGTTCTACCTTATCACAGTTAGAGTATACGCAGATCTCTTCCTTTTTATTTTTCTGCCCCCAGCGGACAGGCCAACTATGTCCATAAAGATGGATCATTGGTTTTGTTGTCCAATATGACTGAAAGACATAATAACTTTCCTTAGGAGTTCCATCTCGAGTTACAACACCCTTCATATTGACATAAGGTATTGGATTATTAGGTCGCAAGGGTGTTGAAAAGTCTTTAAAAGTCCAAAAAGCAGAACCCGTAAGGTTTGGCATTGTAAGTTGTTCATGTAGAATCCAATCGAAAAGTTTTACGATATATGTCTCCGACCAATCACTGTTTTTATCCCCATGCGTTAATCCTTTAAAGTTGCTCTCGCTATGCCGACCGGCATAACTATCTCCCCCCCATTCTGCGTGGAAGAAATGTGGGAATTTAGCGATGGCATCCTCTTCCAATTTACGATAGTCGAAGAATGAACCGCTATACCATCCTGCCCAGATACTTGGTGAATATACATCAACGATGTCACTACAAAAGTCACAACGGCGAATAGTTGTCTTACGAGACGGATCTATTTGATGTGCCAAAGTATTTAGTTCACTCATGAACATTCGAATGCTATCCTTACTGAACGTAGGAAAGTCACCTTGCCAATCGTTTTCATTACCCAGTCCCCAAAGAATAACGGCCGGGTGATTGTAATGCTGGTTAATGAGGTTTGTGAGCATACGCCTGGCTTGGGCACGATACGTCTTGCCTCCCAATCCTCCACGGCACCATGGAATTTCCTCCCATACGAGTATACCGAGAGAATCGCAGAGTTGTAATACACGCTCAGATTGCTGGTAATGTCCAAGACGAATGAAGTTTGCGCCCATATCTTTGATCTGTTGCATTTCATGCAGTATCATTTCATCAGTCATGGCTGCGCCAACTCCTGCATGATCTTCATGCCGATGGGTTCCTCGTAATAATAGTCGTCGACCATTTAAATAAAATGGACCATGTTTTTTGAAGTCATATGTACGAAAGCCAAATTGTACGCGGTGCACATCCTCTGTACCATTGTGCATAATTGTGACGACGGCAGTATACAGATGAGGATTATTTACATCCCACAGTACGGGGTCTTTAATATGGATCGGGTCGAAAGAGAATATGCTTGAATGCAAAGTATCTTTTTCTTCATAGCCCACCGTTTCTCCATTTGGAGCCAAGATTTTGACGTGTGCAGATACATCTTGAAAAGAACCGTTAATCCATGTTTTAATATCCACCTCATGATTTTTGGCTATAATATGCACGTTCTCTATTGATACTTTTGGGGCGTATGTGAGATGTAAGGGGCGATAAATGCCACCATAGAGATTAAAATCTGACATGTCTGAGGGTATCATTTCGATATCACGCCCATTATCACAACGAATAGCAATAGGAACACGTCCTTTAAATAAACTTTTGCAGATATCCGTTTTTACAAATGCTGCAACAGCATCACTAATATCTACCCTCCATTTATCATATCCACCAGTATGTGATCCGACTTTTTTCGTATAGACGTACACATCTGTTTTCTGCCCAGAGCCTTCAAATTCAAGAAATGTACGACCATTTGGATAGGGATTGTCGATCTCTAAATAGGTACGATACCACCCTGCCCCTTCATAATAGTTCGTATCAGGATCTACGGCATCAGTGGCATTAAAACAATGAGGAATTGTTACTTCTTTCCATATGGGTACTGACTCTGGATTACCTGGCTTAATCGGACGGAAAACTTCCCAGGCATTTGCCATGTCCTGACGGATAAATTGCCAGTTATTTATCAAGTCATGCTTAATGGATGCTTGTATAGAAGTCGTTAAAATAATGAAGGATAAAACTACTAATAACTTTTTCATAATTGTGAGTTAATCTTAATTTATATATTTAGCTCTAGCCAAAGCTTCCAAATAATAATAATCAGCATAAGAGATAGGCACGTCAATTTCGTCATGTGCAGGATAATTGCCAGTAGAGTGCATTAACAGAAAGCCTTGATTAGAATTCTCTTTACAACGATAATGGTAGTAAAGACTTTTTGTTATATGATTTGCTATTTCTACGTATTGCATAGAATCTACAACATCGACATAATGCGCCAATTCGTAGAGGCCTGAGGCGAAGATAGATGCTGCAGATGCATCGCGCGGTGCATTCGGTATTGCTGGATCACGCATATCCCAATAGGGAATGTAGTCTTTGGGTAGGTTCTGTTGTGAGAAAAAGAACTTTGCAATCTTACGCGCTATATCTAGGTAAGCCCTTTCGTGAGTATAGCGATAGCACATCGTAAATCCATAGAGTCCCCAAGCTTGTCCACGGCTCCATACGCTTTCATTAGAAAATCCTTGGTGTGTTTGTTTTTTCTCAACTTTTCCCGTCTCAGGATTATAATCGACTACATGATATGATGATCCATCAGACCGGAAATGATTTTTCATGGTAGTGTTGGCATGATTGATGGCTATGTTCCTATAGTGCTGATCTCCAGAAAGCTCACTTGCTGCAAAGAGAAGTTCAAGATTAACCATATTGTCAATGATGACAGGAAATTTCCATACCTCATTGTGGTGATCCCATGAGCGTATTGCATGCACTTTACCATTATAGCGTGTTAACAGGCTTTTTGCTGCTTGTATTACGACATTTTTATAGCATGTATCACCAGTAGCTTTATAAGCTTGCCCGAAAGAATTATAAATTACGAATCCTAGGTCGTGGGTCGTAGTGCAGTTCTTCTTTCCTTCTATAGGCAATGTGAAGTTGGTCGCCATCTTTTTCCAAGAATCGTTACCATTATACTGATAGATTTGCCATAATTCACCTCCGAAAAAGCCAGAACACCAGTCTCGTGGATTCACAAGACGCAACGATCCATCCTTTTCCAGGCAACGAGGTATGACTAATGCTTTATTAGTAGACTTGGCCTTTGCTTCATCAACGCATTTTAATGCGAATAGAAGTTGGTTCTCAGCAGAAGCATAGCCATCATCAGTAATATCGGCATTAAGATATAACAAAGTAAAGCGGTCTCTCAGATCTTTCTTTGCATATTGATTATATAACCGAAGATAGTCTTTGCGTGATGGATCAAGGAGATATAAACGATAGAGATCTTTACAGAGATCTTGTTGCTTTTCTTCCCAAGCAGAAATTTGTTTGTACGGCCATAAGGAGACATTCTTGCCAAGATATGGCGTGAGAAAGTCAAGTGCCTTTTCTATTCTCTGTAGCAATATTTTAAATTCAGTATTTACAATCACATTTGTATGGTGTGCAATTTGCATCACATCAATCATATGGGTAAGATTAAACTGAGAATATCCGAATGCTAATGTACGTTGTAGCTCACGTGGTTGGCTCCCATCATCTTTGATTTGATTGCAGATGCGAAGAGGTCCAAAGTTTTTGAGAAATTGATCCCGTATTTTAGTATTGCCAACGAAATCAGCAAAAGAGATGACTTGTGTATCATAGGCTATGCCATGATTATTGGTTGCCTTATATTCTTGTTGGCTCGTAGGATTTGTAAGGATCCAATCAAGTAATTTCGAAAACCAATCTTTAAGTGCTTTATCGTCCTTGGTCGTATAAGACTTAGAACCATGAAGTAAATGTATGGCATCAAGCATCTCAATAAAAGAGTATGTATCTATGACTCCTTGACAACGGCCTAAACCTTTATTTTCTCCAGGTACCATTTGGGCGAACTTTAAGTTAGGATTCATACGAGTGGCTTTCTCAAAAAACCAGACATGGATTAACTCTACGGCCCGTTTCGCATATTTTTCTTCGTTACTCAGATAGTAGGCTAGTGAAAGGGTGGTAACACGGGAGGCGAACTGCCCCAATCGCTCTCGGTCTAATTCTTTTAATTCTGGGTTAGACTCACCATCACGGCGAATGTAAGGTAGTCCATTAGGTTTCATGGGATCAGGCCAGTAATAGCGTGCTTGACTCAAGTAGTCATGCTTATCACCACTGGCTGCCGTCTTCTTTTTCATCATTACAGAGAGAGGGCTGGCGTTCAGTAGGCTATCAGCAGAATGGATGATATTCTGATATGCTTTCGCATAAGCGGGTCTGTCCAGCTGCTGCCTGACTACCTCTAAATGTTCACGATTCCAAATAGATTGGGAGATGGTTACAGAGTTGCATCCTATAAGTGCAATCACTAACATAAAATATTTCTTTATCATAGACGAATTTGGTTATATGCCAGCAAAAGTAAGAAAGAATTTGCGATAGATATTACACGGATATCTCATTTAATTGTAATAAACATCATGGAATTATAAATTCCTGTCGAATGGTTAAAAAAATATGCCAATGAATATTTTCCTATGCAAAAAGAATAGATTATCTACTATTTTTGCTATCTTTGCGTTGTCATATCAAATGAATACCAAACATGAAAAAATACTACCTAATAGCAATATGGCTACTAATTTGCTTGCTAACACATGCCAGTGTTACACCTATATTTTCTAATATCTCTATAGCAGATGGTCTTTCTCAGTTAAATGTTACGTGTATTTTTCAGGACAAGCAAGGATATTTGTGGATGGGTACTAAATATGGATTAAATAAGTTTAATGGTAAGGTATTTGAAGTATACCACCATCATCCTTCTGTAGAGGGGAGCATTAGCAATGATCAAATAGGTTGTATTGCTGAAGATAAGGAAGAAAATATTTGGGTGGGGACAGCTAATGGGCTGAACAAATTAGACAAACGCCGTAGTGTCTTCAGAAGATATTATCCATTTAATACTCAGAAGAACGACCATAATAGGGTCTTTGCACTCTGTATTGACAATAATGATGATCTTTGGATAGGAACCCAACAGGGTATCTATACGATAGATAAGCAAACAAACTTACTAAAGCCGTATTTTATCAAAGGCCTTACAAATGCGGCAGTTACCAAAATTGTCGTGAAGAATAATAGAATGTACGTGGGTACAAATTCTGCAGGATTTTTCATATTTGATATGAGGAAAAAGACGGTGATCAAAATTTTCCATCCTTCTTCTACAGGCTATGGTATTCCTTCAGAATATGTCAAGGATATCTGTATTGATAAAAAAGGAAATATCTGGGTTGGCTCATATCAAGATGGTATTGCCATTATATCGCCTAATTTTAAATCTATTCGTAAAATAACAACTGCAGAAGGTATCACAGATAATCATATTCGCCGTATTGTAGAATCACCTAATGGATATATTTGGGTAGCTACCTATAATGGACTTAATATTATCAATCCACGCACTTATAAGATTACTGTCTACAACAGTGGTAGAATGGGTAATTTAAGCCATTACTCACTCTTCGATATTTTTTTTGACAGAACAAACACCGCATGGATAGGTACTTATGCAGGTGGCGTAGATTATATCGGTACATCATCCCATCTCTTCGATTATTTTAATCCTTCCCAAATGCTTAGAACCGATTTAGGAATTTTGGGACCTGCAGTAGAGAAAGAGAGCGTGGTGTATATTTGCTCTGAAGGTGGCGGATTAATAAGCTTTAATCTTAATACTAAGCAGATAAACCACTATGGTTTGCCACATAACAGGTTTGATAAGAAAGATAATATTAAGACCATTCTGCTCGATGGTCGTTATTTATTATGTGGAACTGGTGTAGGACAAATTTATCTGTTTAATCCGTCTTCGCACTCTTTCGAACTTAAGTATCAAAATGAAAACAATCGACCTATATATTATATAGGTAAAAGTATTTCTGGCAATTACATAGTTGGAGGTATCAGTTCTAAGAAAGGATTTTCTATTATCTCGTCTGATTGGAAAAGTTCTATAATTTCGGAGTTCTATGTAAAAGGGAAGGGAAAAATACATTTTCGTGATGTACTGGCTGTTTACGAAATATCAAGAAATGTTTTTCTCATTGGTACAAAAAATGAGGGATTATTTTACTTTGATAACAACAAACATATTTTGAAAAATTTCGATCAATGTGGACTCTCCATTAATTCTATATTAAAAGACAGTAAAGGACATTATTGGATTGGCAGTGCTGATGCTGGTCTATGCGAATTGATTCTGCCACAAGGTAGGGTAATGAGCTATAATGAAAAGAATGGACTTAAATCTAATTATGTCTGCAAGGTTCTTGGGGGCACAGATAATACCATTTGGTTCTCGACTTTAAATAGTATTTCAAAACTAGACTTAAGGACTTCGAAAATTTCCAATTATGGAAGAGAGAGCGGGCTGATGGTTGATGAGTTCACGCAATGTGCTGGTGTTAGACTACAAGATGGAAGACTTCTTTTCGCAGGCAATAATGGCTTTGAGGTGTTTAATCCAAAGGATATTATCCCGAACAAAAACATCCCACCAATAGTCATTAACCGCCTGCTATTGAACAATACAATTGTTGCTCCGGGAGGTGAAGATGGCATTCTCAGTGAAGACATCTCGTTTCAAAAAAAAATCAAATTAAAATATAACCAGACAAATATTACGATTGAATATTGCGCCTTGAACTATATTTTTAATAGTCGCAATGAATATATGTACAAGCTTGAAGGCTTTGATCGGGATTGGAATAAAGTTGGTAATCGTTGTACGGCATTCTACACAAATATACCTCCTGGTAACTATATATTCAAAGTGAAAGGATCTAACAATGATGGCGTATGGAATGAAAATCCTGCCACGCTTGAGATCGAGGTGCTGACGCCACCATGGCGTTCTTGGTGGGCTTATTTCGTTTATATCACATTCATTATTGTCGTTGGAGCTCTTATTTTTAGATATTACAATGAACGTAGGAAATTGCAAAGCGACATCCGTCTGAAAAAGTTAGAGTCAGACATACATGAGAAATATTATCAGGATCGTAACCGTCTGTTTACAAATTTTTCGCATGAACTCCGCACGCCACTTACACTCATTAAAGCACCGCTAGAAGATATTATGAAGCGTGGCGACATAGATGATGACTTGAAGGTGAAAACAACTTTAATGCTCCGCAATACGAAAAGAATGATGAGCCTAGTAAATAATCTAATGGACTTGCAGAAGAACGAAAGCGGTCAATTAAAACTGCACATCTCTAAATATGACATCACCAAATTAGCAGATGAGTCTGTGAAAGCCTTCCATGATTTGGCTATGTTGCGCAATATTAATCTCGTGTTAAATTTACCGTCAGGATCCATCTTCTCATGGTTTGATTGGGAACAGATGGAAAAGGTATACTTTAATATTCTTTCTAATGCTTTTAAGTATACTCCTAATGATGGTTTAATCACAGTATGCCTCGACGAAAAGGGTATGGATGCAGTTAACAAAATTATACCAGCAGAGTACAAAACTTTTCACAACACCTGTATCAAGTATATCATAGGAAGTATAAAAAATTCTGGGTCACATATCAATAATGATGATCTAAAGAAAATTTTCCTTCCTTTTTATCAAAGTTCAGAAAGCAGCAAATCAAAGCCAGGCTCAGGTATTGGGTTAAGTTTGAGTTCGGCAATCTTGGCTCTACACCATGGTATACTATGGGCAGAAAACGATAGCGAGGGCGTATCATTTAATTTTGTGATGCCAACGGATAAGTCGCTTTATCCGAAAGATAGTATAATAGAAGACACAGAGACCAAGGTCGTTGACTTTACCGTGGAGATGCCTGATGAAAATAACTTTAAGGCTGTTGAAAAAACTCATCGACATACAATTCTTGTGGTAGAAGATAGTTGGGACATGAATAAATATATCACGTCAAGTCTTATTGATAAGTATAATGTTGTTCAGGCGAAGAATGGAGAAGAGGGACTGAAAAAAGCTGTCAGTATAATTCCTGATCTTATCATCACAGATTTGATGATGCCTAAGATGGATGGTATAGAACTCACTAAAGAGCTAAAGAGCAACATTGACACGAGTCGTATCCCTATTATAATGCTCACAGCAAAGACGACTGACAATGACATTAAGACAGGGCTAATGACGGGTGCAGATGATTATATCATTAAACCCTTTGAATCAACAATCCTCAAATTACGTGTAGACAATCTGATAAATACCAGGGAAAAGTTAAAAGAAAAATACGCCCAGGACTTTTCTTTGGCTTCTTTAGGATTTGACATGACACCTGTCGACGAGAGATTTATGCAAACTTTGTATAAGATATTAATGGATAATATTGACAACTCAGATATGAATCTTGATTCATTTTGCCGTAGTCTTGGTCTTAGCAAATCTAATTGTTATCGTAAGATCAAACATATAACAGGTATGTCACCAAATGAGTTTATTCGTAAATTCCGCCTAGATACTGCAGCGAAGATGCTGAAGGAAACAGATAAGAGTATTACTGATATTTATCTTGCAGTAGGATTCAGTAGCCCTGCTTATTTCTCCAATTGTTTCCGTGCACAGTTTGGAATGTCGCCAACGGAATATAAAAACAAGACTCATGATTGATCTTGTCTTCCTGTAAGTGTTCTGTTCTCTTGAAGATCTATTCTGTTTACACAAGGTTCTTGAGTCACGAAGATATATGAATTTTAGTTTCTGACACTCATAATTTCTTCAGCTCACTACTGTCCCGTTAAAGTGGACTAATCGCTCTTTGAATTAATTGAAATACAG
>CAJLYG010000022.1 GCA_905210845.1 uncultured Prevotella sp. | reverse complement strand
GCACACAGCCGCTTGGATCCCCTTGATCATCTTGGGATCGCTCATACGTGACACTCCTCCCGCTGCGCGAATGTCAGCAGGGATACGCTCCAACGCCATCACGGCACAAGCCCCCGCTTCCTCTGCGATACGCGCCTGTTCTGGCGTGGTAACATCCATGATCACTCCGCCCTTCAGCATCTGGGCCAGATTCCGGTTTAACTTTTGTCTTTCTGTTAGTTCCATGTTATTTACTTTTACGAAATTCACTCGGTGTACAACCCTCCAATTTCTTGAAGAACTTGGCAAAATGAGCCTGTGAAGAGAACCCGAAATGGTAGGCGATCTCCTGGACGGTCTTGTCGGAGGCACGCAACTCCTGCTTGATCTCATTCATGACATACTCATCAATGATGTTCTTAGGAGCCTTCCCCGATATTCTCCGGGTTACTTGCGCGAGATAACGGCTACTGACATTCAGGCAGTCGGCATAGAATGCTACGTCATTATTCGTCCGGAAATGCTCCGCCACCTGATCGAGAAATTCATGATACAGTTCACTGGCACGCCCCTGCAGTCCTTCCATGCGCGACAACTGGGAGTTGACATAGCCCTTCGCCTCGTTGATGGCATCGTGCATGGGCATACCCTTGCTCAGGTAGGCAGCGATGGCACTGGAGAACATGTTATGCTGGCCATGAGCAGAAAGCCGTTGGTTGATCACCAAGGAGCAAAGGGGAACCAGCCGTTGCTGGATCTGCGCCACGACATCATCATCCATCAGCTTCTCGCCATTGCTCGAATAGACAATAGGGTCGTAGATGACATATCCCGGACGATATTTCGTCAGTGCATTAACGATCACATCCAACATCTCGACGGAACGGATCATGCCCACCTTCACGACGCCAGGCTCCACGTCATTGACGACAGCCTCGATCTGGGCTGAGACGACAGCGGCAGGAATGTCATAGAACTCCTGGATGCCCAATGTATTCTGCACGGTGATACACGTGATGGCAGAGACTGCATATCCTCCCAAGGCAGAAATTATCTTGATGTCTGCCTGGACCCCGGAACCGCCCGTGCTGTCGGAACCGGTAATCGTCAATATCGGACGTACTGTACTCATTTCAGGGATGCAAAGTAAATAAAAAATGACAAGATAAAAAAATGATGTTCCCCTTTTGACAAAGAAAACATCATTTTGTACAAAGATTGCAAACGGCAGATGCCTGCCTGCAAGGTCCCCTAAGACTGGCTATTGCACCACTTTAAAACGGATCCGGAACGAATGCGTTGCCTCATCCCAGTTCGTGCCTAAGATCTCGAAGCGACCGATCTGAGAGGTGGAACGGACATGTTTTCCAATGCATGGGCACACGTCGAAATCCCCGATATGTACCAACCGGATGGTCTCTGATGCATCATCCGGCAGGCGGTCGAGCTTTACCTGGGCTGGGATATGGTTGCGGTCGACATACTCGAAGGTGACCGGCAGGTCCTCCTGGATCAGCTCGTTCATCTCCGTCTCGATGGCCTTCTCTTCCTTCCGGTCGGGCTTATGATCGAGAATATAGCTGATCTTGCTTTTCTTCCTCTCGATATGTGCGTTCTTGGAACGCTCACATCCAAACATCCTCACCATGACCTGGTTCAGGAGATGTTCCGCCGTATGCGCGGGCGGGAACTCTTCCTTGTGATGCTCATTCAAGACATATCCTTTCTCTTCCATCTTTATGCTGAATTTATAAAAGCTTCCTCCATAAGGTCCGACATCTACCGTCACGATACCATTTTTCTTCAAGTCGAAGGTTCCTTCCTTTCCTGTGCCTAATTCCCTGACGAGAACGCTCTTTTCTGGCATGCCTAAATAATCGAAGGCATGTTCTGGAATGACGACTTGCAACTGTGCCGACTGGTCCGAGAAGTTGACAACGACCAAGATTACGTCCCCTTCGCTCTTCCTGAGGAAGACAAAATGGTACCGGGGATTGAAGTGGGCGCTCTGGGGATTGACATACATCAGGTCGAAGAACTCACCTTCTCGGAAGGCTTTTTCCCGATTGGCAAGGCGAAGGATCTGACGATACTGCCCTGACAATTCCTTTTCCTGATCGGTCATGTGCCCCCTGTCAAAGAACCCACGATAGATAGACGGGACTGTCCAGTAGTCAAAGATCGTCGTTCTCCCATCTCTCCCGCTGAACCCTTCATCGTCCATCCCTCTCTCTCCGAACTCCTGTCCGGCATAGAGCATGAACGGATTGCTCTTCATCAAGCAAGAGACGATGACTCCAGGCATGGCCTTTCGACCATCCCCGCAAAAGAAATCACTTGCGATTCGCTGCTCATCGTGGTTCTCAAGGAAATAAAGCATGTTGCCCTTGATATCATCCACCGACTGCCACTCGTAGGTAATAGAGGACGCGGGGCGATTGCCACAGATCACGTTCCGCACACAGTCGTACATGCCCACCTTGTCATACAAGTAGTCGAAACCACTCTTGACATACGTCCGGTATTGGGCTGGGTCATAGACCTCGCCAATGAAGATCATCTTGGGATAGCGTTCCTTGACCTTTTGGGTTGCAAATGCCCAGAAAGCAGCGGGCACCATCTCAGCCATATCACAGCGAAAGCCGTCCACTCCTTTTCCTGCCCAGAAAAGAAGGATGTCCGTCATCTTTGTCCAAGTATCAGGCACCGGGTCGAAATGTGCAGTGCGCCCATGGCAGTAGTCAACGCCATAATTGAGCTTGACGGTCTCATACCAGTCATTGACACCCGGACAGTTATCAAAGCGATCGTTACCCGTAGCCTTTGCAGGATATTCCTCATAGGGCTGGTCTGTCCCCTTTTTCAAGTCGATCCAAGGTTGGAAATGCTGTCCCGGACAATAATAGAAATTATTCTGCGGGGCAAACTGACAGGTTGGGTCATCGTCCTCACCTAAGTCACGCACGCCTAAAGGCTTACAGACCGAGTGATATTGACGTGCCACATGATTGGGAACGAAATCCATGATCACCTTCATTCCCGCCTGATGGGTACGCGCGACCAACGCCTCCCATTCCTCCATTCTCCGATTGACATCGACAGCTAAGTCGGGATCGACATCATAATAGTCCGTAATGGCATAAGGAGACCCCGCCTTCCCTTTCACGACTGCGGGATGTTGACGCGGGATGCCGTATTGTGTATAATCCGTTACTGTTGCGTGCCTGATCACTCCTGTATACCAAACGTGGGTAATCCCCATGTCATGGATACGCTTCAGGACCGCTTCATCAAAGTCGTTCATCTTGCCACAGCCATTTTCAGCAAGCGTCCCGTTCTGCTTACGCGTCAGGTTACGATTGCCAAAAAGGCGTGTCAAGACTTGGAAAATAATTATTTTCCTGTTCACTTTTATCTCTTCGTACTCCCGAAAATAAGGAGAAATGATGGTTTATTCCAATGACGAGGACCTATGCCAAGATGCCATGTGCGCTGACGTTCTTGTCAATGCGCCCGATCATACCTTGCAATGCCTTTCCTGGGCCACATTCCGTAAAGTCATCGGCACCGTCTGCGATCATGTTCTGCACGCAGGCTGTCCACCGAACGCTGCTGGTCAGCTGCGCGATCAGGTTTGCCTGGATCTCCTCTGGGCGAGTATGCGGTTTCCCATCCACGTTCTGGTAGACTGGGCACTTCGGCGTGCTGAAAGCAGTTTTCTCAATGGCAGTCTGCAACTCCTCCTTAGCCGGTTGCATCAAAGGAGAGTGGAAGGCGCCACTGACTTTCAAGGGCAATGCGCGCTTGGCACCCGCAGCTTTCAGTTTCTCACAAGCCGCATGGACTGCCTCAATGTTACCGGAAATAACCAACTGTCCGGGACAGTTATAGTTGGCAGGGATCACCACGTTCCCTGAGGTGCTTGACTCCTTGCAGATCTCCTCGATCGTCTCATCTGGCAAGCCAATGATAGCCGCCATCGTGCCCGGTGCCTTCTCACAAGCCTTCTGCATAGCCATCGCACGTGCGTAGACAAGCTTCAGGCCATCCTCGAAGCTTAAGGCTCCGGCAGCCACCAAGGCAGAGAACTCACCCAGAGAGTGACCTGCCACCATGTCAGGCTTAAAGGCATCTCCCATGCAAAGAGCACTGATGACACTATGCAGGAAAACGGCGGGCTGCGTAACCTTGGTCTGTTTCAATTCCTCATCTGTACCTTGGAACATAATATCAGTGATGGAATATCCAAGGATATCGTTAGCCTTATCGAAAAGTTCCTTTGCCAATGGATTGCTATCGTATAGGTCATTGCCCATACCTACAAACTGTGCTCCCTGACCGGGAAAAACAAATGCTTTCATATTCTATAATAATTAAATGGTTATAGGCCACAAAGTTACTAAAAAATGGAGAGACAGCAAAATAATACAACAGAAAATCCCGAGTACTAACAACGTAGTGCTCGGGATTGATATAGATTTGCTTTACAGTGCGAAAATATATTCTATTATGCCTCTGCTGGTGCTTCTTCCTCAGTTGCAGGAGCAGCCTCAGCCTCTTCTGCCTTGGGTGCTGTTTCCTCAGCCTTGGGAGCAGTTTCTTCTGCCTTAGGATCAGCCTCGGCTTTCAGTTCCTCAGCGTTCTCTGCAACGACCTTTACGGGGATTTTCACCTCAACCTCTTTGTGGAAGTGGATGGTAGCCTCGTGCTCACCTACCTTCTTGATATCATGCATGGTGATAATCTTGCGGTCGATATCAAAGCCTAACTTCTTCAGCTCATCAGCCACAGTACCAGCATTCACTGATCCATAGGTCACGCCAGTTGCGCTTACCTTTGCAGCGATCACCAAGGCAACGTCTTTCAGGGCCTCAGCTTTCTTTTCTGCCTCAGCCTTGATGGCAGCCAACTTGTGAGCCTGCTGCTTCAGCGTCTCTGCGAGTTGCTTCCTTGCAGAAGGAGATGCGATGACAGCCTTCTGCTGAGGGATCAGATAATTACGGCCATAGCCACTCTTTACATTAACGATATCGTTCTTATAACCCAGTCCGATAATATCTTCTTTCAGTATAATTTCCATAATCCTTTACCTCCTTATTATTTCATCAAATCAGTTACATAAGGAAGCAGAGCTATCTGACGTGCACGCTTAACAGCCTGAGCCACGCGACGCTGATACTTCAAAGATGTTCCGGTGATACGGCGCGGAAGGATCTTTCCCTGCTCGTTCAAGAACTTCTTCAAGAACTCCGGATCCTTGTAGTCGATATACTTGATACCACTCTTCTTGAAACGGCAATACTTTTTCTTCTTTGTATCGATAGAAGGAGCGGTCAAATAACGAATTTCAGATTCTTGCTGTGCCATAAATTATGCCTCCTTTTTTTCGCCAAGCTTAGCACGACGCTTCTCTGCATACTGTGCTGCATACTTGTCAAGTTTAACAGTGATGTAACGAATAACTTTCTCGTCACGGCGATAGCCAGTTTCGAGAGTGTTAACCAAAGTCGGTTCACCCTTTAACTCCCGCAGGCAATAGAATCCTGTGGACTTCTTTTGAATCGGATAAGCCAACTTCTTCATGCCCCAGGACTCTTCATTCAGGATCTCAGCACCGTTATCGGTGAGCAGTTTCTTGAATTTAGCGACCGTTTCCTTCATCTGTTCATCAGACAAAACGGGAGTCAAAATGAAAACGGTTTCGTATTGATTCATACTACTTTAAAATGTTTAATTAATTAATAAATGATGCATTTTTCTTAAAATGCGGTGCAAAAGTACTACTTTTTCTTGAACCTGCCAAATATTTTGTGTACTTTCGCAGCCAAATAAATATATAGAATGAAAAAAATCGCTAAATACGCAGGACTCATGCTGGTATACTTAGGGGTTATCTTGCTGACTGTCTTCTATTTCACGGGATTGAGCAATCATAACATCTGCAACCTTCTTGGCTTCTTCCTGATTGTAGCTGGTATCATCGGATATATCTTGGCACAAAGAAAACAGAGCAAATACTAAGAATGGGACATACCCTTCCGTACGTCCCATTCCATAGCCTTTGGCGGATGTGCCCAAGGATTAGTCTTGTTCTGGAGTAATTAACTTGTACCCTTTTCCGTGGATATTGATGATCTCGATCTGATCATCATCCTTCAAATGCTTCCGCAATTTCGTGATATAAACGTCCATAGAGCGCGCATTGAAATAGTTGTCATCAATCCAAATGGTCTTCAGGGCGAAATCGCGTTGCAGGATCTCATTGGCATGGGAACACAGCAAGGCAAGGAGCTCATTTTCCTTGGTCGTCAACTTGGTTTGCTTATCTCCTATGGACAGCAATTGCTTTTGCGTATCGAAGGTGAAACGTCCAATATGGTAAACGGTGCTTTCCTTGTTCTTCTTGCCACGGACCCGACGAAGGATGGCCTCAATACGAAGCACGAGTTCCTCCATGGAGAACGGCTTCGTGATATAATCATCCGCGCCGATCTTGAAGCCTTCTAAGATATCATCCTTCAAGGTCTTGGCAGTCAGGAAGATGATCGGCATGTCAGGGTTGGCCTGACGGATCTCCTGCGCAAGGGTGAACCCATCTTTCTTCGGCATCATGACATCCAATACGCAAATATCGAACTTACTTTTCAGGAAAGCCTTGTAGCCTGCCTCACCATCCGGGCACAGTTCTGCTTGGTAACCTTTGGCCTGTAAGTACTCGCGAAGCAACATTCCCAAATTCTCATCATCCTCACACAGCAAGATTTTTAATTTCTCATCCATAGTCTTTTCTATTTAAATTGTTAATATTATATTCTCATTATGCGTCCTTGATGACGGGGAGCTTAATCGTGAATTTAGTCCCCTTCGCATATTCACTTTCCACCTTGATCTCCCCTCCATGCAGGTCGACGATCTTCTTGACATATGCCAAACCAAGCCCAAAGCCCTTGACATCGTGCACATTACCCGTATGGACGCGGTAGAATTTCTCGAAGATCTTCTTAACATTCTCTTTCTTGATACCCTGACCGGTATCGCGAATGGAAAGGTAGAGGTGCTGGTCATCATTCCATGTCTTGATATAGATGTCAAGCGGCTCTTCTGGCTTACGGTATTTGACCGCATTGTCCATCAGGTTCGTGATGGCATTCTGGAAATGGGTCTCATCCACATAGATGGCGGAATCAATGGCCTCGATGTCCGTATAGATCTTGCCACCAGTGTGCTCTACCCTCAAGGTGAAGGAATTGGCAATGTTCTCAACCATCTCATTCAAGTCCAACTGCTTCTTCTTAAATACAGCTTTCTTCCTGTCGAACATGGACATTTGCAGTACTTTCTCAACTAAGAATCTCAACCGCTTGGTCTCATCATTGATCACCTTGCTCAAGTTCTTCATCATCGCCGGCGACTTCGTAACGGAATCGTCATTCATCATTTGGGCTGCAAGGGAGATACTGGCAATAGGCGTTTTCAACTCATGCGTCATATTATTGATGAAGTCATTCTTAATCTCCGTGTATCGCTTCTGCCTGAAGATCACGACGATCGTGAAGATGAACGTGATCAGCAAGATAATGGTGAACACGATACTGGGGATCACGAAGCGGATCGAGGAAAAGATATAGCTGTTCATATCCGGGAAGTGGATTTTCACGACGCCCATCTTAGAAGAAGGGTCATTGCGAAACAGCACCTGTGAATAGGTATATTCCTCGCCTTCATCCGTATAATCCGGGCAACGGTATACCTCCCGTCCATCCTGCGTGCAAACCGTAAAGTGATAAGGTATGTTCACGCCATTGTTCATCAGCTCCGCCTTGAGATCCTGGTCCAGCAACTTAAAGTTGATCCGTTCCTTCAACGGTTTTTCAGAAGCGGAATATAAGATGGAATAGACCACCTCGTCAAGCAAGGCTTTTTGATAGACGTATCTGTTCTTGACGATTTCCTGCATTGACTTGGAGGCTTCCGTCAAGGAATTCTTGTCGCTTTTCAGGATCATTGCCTTTGGCATCTGGGACGGTTTGGTGGTAATGGTCTTCAGCTCAAAGGAAGAATACAAGGTACCATCCTTACCTGCCACGGAATATTGATGTGAATGCTGGATAGTCCCATCAGGCTGACCAGAGCGCGTCCCTACAGAATCCTGCATGTATGCCCTGCGCTCAGTCTCATTGACATCCTTCTCAAGATAACGTAGCGTCTCGTTCAGCTCCAAGTTTCTTGAAGCCTGATACAAGGCCCTGTTGACAGACTCGTCAAACTGTTCCTTCTTCATGTCTGCCATCTCCTTGAAGTATTTTAATTGCAGAAACAACAGAGCCAGGAACGAAAGCCCCATAATAATGGCTATGTTCCAAATCGTTTTCTTTTTCATAGGAGACAAAATTAGTAGAAAATCCTAATCATTAACAATTTAATGTTAACAATTTCCCATACATTTAACTATATTAACAATAAACACAAAATATAATTAAGCATACGCAACTTCACAAAATAAGAATGGGGAACAGTGATCGCTACAACACAACGTAGCTTCATGTCTCCCCATTCTCTCATATTTTAGTGATCATTTAGGCTGTAGTAAAAAGGACTTATCTGTCTCAGACTTTCCTTTTTATGAACAAAAAAAATCTTGATTAATATTTAACCTTGTCAATTTTTAGAATCACACATATGATACCAAGAAAACCATCCAAGTAATTAAACTAAACTTGACTATTGAATCTATCCACTAAAAACTTTCCAAACATCTTTTTTCTCCACACATCTTTAACCATTTATCTTCAAATTCCGGTTACAAAGATATGCAAAAATACGATAGCCTCCAAGCTTTCCGAGTATTATTTTTATGTCATTTTGCTACTTTTTATGTCCTATTTGTCTTATATAACCTCAGCAATAGCTTACATATTGCTAAAATACAGCATAAAACCGAGCAAAATGTCTAAAGTAAGGATCATTGATATTTATGCAATTCGTTGTATTTTCTCCAGCAAGACTCATCCTCTACATGAGTTTCAGACAGAATGCCGCAAGATAATCTTGGTGGGAAGAAACTTATGCACCGGGGTGTCATTCCTGACAAAGTCGGCTGCCGACTGTCCCATCTCTTCCCAATCGATTGTCATCGAGGTAATGCCACAGTCGATGACTTCGAATACGGGCATGTCATTATAGGCAAGAAGCCCAAAGTCCTTTCCACACATGAGGCGTTCTTCCCTGCCACTCTTGATGATCTTCACGATATCCCGTTGTCGCATCACGATATAAAGTACGCCTTTCTCTACTTTCACATGGTCGAGGCTTTCGATTACCCTACTTCCTAACTGTTCTTCCTCGCAGAATTTCCTTAAATATTCCAGACTGCTTCGGGGATGCTTTTCTTCCTTTCCAAAGACTGCATCTATTTCCCGATACTTGTGGAGTAGGTTTCGGATCGACATCAGGGCTTGATAGAAGCCTTCGTCGAAATCCTGGCACACATAGGAATAGTCTTTTTTGTCAAACTTGCCAAAGTCTAACAAAAGCAGTTTATCTTTATGGATGGTAGCCAGTATGTCCGAGAACTTCTCGTTATTGAAGTTCATCACGACATATTTATTGTATTTCCCGATGGAATCTCTGATAATGGTATTGAACAGGCTCTCGCTATATTGATGGAAGAGCATGTCAACTTTATAGTTGGCTGGAAGATTACGAATAAAGCTGTTATATAAGGTCACTTTAAAGGAGGAATATTGATCCAGGAGCAACAATACCTTCACCAAATGGTCATTCACATAATATCCTTTGCCGGGATACGACTCGATCAGCTTACGGCTCTTGAGAATCCTGAAAGCCTTGAACACCGTATCCCTTGACACCTGGTACTCCTCGCTCAACGAATTGATCGATGGCAGGAAATCCCCTGGCTCATAGACATGGCGATCAATGGCACTGCTCAACATTTCAACCAGTTGGGAAACTTTCGAGACCAACTGCTTTCCCTTATTCTCCTTCATGATACGTTTACCTCCTCGTTACCAAGAACTTTACCCACACGCCTTTATGGTCAGTGGGCCATACGCCAAGTGGAAGGATATATTCGTCCTTGGAGTTTTCTTTTGTCATACGGGCATGGGCCACGCTTTCCACAGGTCCGAAGATCTTTGCCTCCACCGGCTTGAGCCTGGAACCCTGATAGCAGACATAATCGATCCGTTCCCGCTCGTCAGCCTTAGGCGCCCAAGTAATTTTCTCATCAGGATAATCTGGGTTATGCGCTGGATACGTAATGCCCGGATATGACAAGACCTCTGGATGGACGATCCGGTAGGCATCCTTGTATCCTGCCTTCTGAAGCAAGACAGACACTGTCCAGGGAACAATCATGCCATGGTGGTCATACAGATCCTTGGTTTCCTCTGTCCAATCCAAATAGGAGGGCTCATTAAAATCTCCTCCAAGGATAACTTGCCGACCCTTTTCGAGGTCATGCTTAGCTTCGTTGATAAAGATCCGGATAGCATCATCCCGCCACGAAAGGTCATTCATCTTGAGCAATTCCGCTACGCTCTTGGGGCGTTCCACTTCTTTAAAAGTAGATCCATCATAGCCTAAGACATTATAATAAGCATCATTCAAGTAATCCAGATGCCCTGTATAGACAGCAAATTCGACCCCTTTGACACTCGCAACCAACTTATGGATGCTCCCATGGTCTTGGTTGCAAGGAAATACAGCAATGGTATCCCGGATCGGATGTTTGCTCAAGAGCCCTGTATCATAGGAATAAAAGGAATAGTATGTAAGCCCCTTGGCTTTCAATGAATGCTGGATCCTTCCTGCGAAACTGGTCTGATGATAATTTCTCACCTCACTGAAGGTAACGAAGTCTGGTTTCAATCTCGCGATCTCATTTACGATAGCGTCATAGCCACCTTTCACCATTTCCCCTTCCTGCCAAATATTCCATTGAAGGACAGTTACGTGAAAGTCTTTAGACAACGCAGGCAAGGTAATTAAACAAGTCAATATTAAAACAACGATTTTCTTCATATCATATTTACGTAAAAGTCAATCCCTGCGTGCCAGGACGCAGGGATTGTCATCTATATCAGTTTTATTCATCCTCTGCTGACAGCTCTGCCTCATGGTCTTTGATCAGCTGGGTTTGCACATCATTAGGAACAAGCTCATAACTTGCGAACTTTGTCGTAAACGATGCCCGCCCACCTGTCAGGGAGCTCAGGGATATACTGTAATTGGCAAGTTCTTTCAGAGGAATCTTAGCCTGGAGCTTCTGATAGCCTGCCTCACTGTCCATACCCATGATCAAGGCACGACGACCTTGCAAGTCGCTCATCACATCTCCCATGAAATCTGCTGGTACATAAACTTCCAAGTCGTAAATAGGTTCCAGAATCTTCGGACCCGCATTCTTGAATGCCTCTGAGAAAGCATGGCGAGCAGCCAACATGAAGGACAATTCATTAGAGTCAACGGGGTGCATCTTTCCATCATAGACGATAACGCGCACATCACGGGCATAACTACCCGTCAGGGGACCATGCTCCATACAATCCATGACACCTTTCAAGATGGCAGGCATGAAACGGGCATCAATAGCTCCACCGACAACGGAGTTGATAAAGACGAGCTTGCCGCCCCACTCCAGGTCGACCACTTCCTTGCCTTTGATATTCATCTTGAATTCCTGCCCACCAAACTTATATGACACAGGGTCGGGCATTCCTTCAGCATAAGGCTCGACGATCAGGTGTACTTCGCCGAACTGTCCTGCACCACCCGACTGTTTCTTATGGCGGTATTCAGCCCTTGCGCTCTTGGTGATTGTCTCGCGATAAGGGATCTTGGGTTCTTCAAACTTAACAGGAATCTTCTCATTGTTCTCCAAACGCCATTTCAAGGTACGCAAATGGAATTCTCCCTGACCATGGACAATGGTCTGACGGAGCTCCTTGCTCTGCTCTACTACCCATGTGGGATCCTCTTGGCGCATTTTCAACATGGCAGCCATCAACTTCTCCGTATCCGCAGAGTTAACAGCCTTGATTGCCCTGGAATATTTAGAATGAGGATACTTGATAAAGTCAAACCTCCACTCACAGTCTTTGCTGTTCAAGGTATTTCCCGTCTTGACATCCTTCAATTTCACTGTGCAGCCAATATCCCCTGCATCCAACTGGTCAACAGGGATACGGTTCGCACCTGCACAGGCATAAATCTGCCCGATACGCTCTTTAGACCCACGGTCAGCATTGGTCAGATCATCGCCCGGCTTGACGCAACCGCTCATCACCTTGAAATAGGAAACCTCACCAATGTGTGGCTCCATTCCCGTCTTGAAGAAATACAGGGACTCAGGCCCCTTGATGTCAGGTGTGATTTCCTCACCGCGAGTATTATGCAACTTGGGCATTTCGCTCACAAACGGAACGACATTTCCCAAGAACTCCATCAAGCGGCGCACACCCATGTCCTTGCCTGCACAGACACAGAAGACAGGGAAGATACTGCGGGTTACCAATCCCTTCCGAATGCCTTCTCGCATTTCGTCCTCCGTCAAGGATTCCTCTTCGAAAAATTTCTCCATCAACCCTTCATCATTCTCAGCGGCAGCCTCAACGAGAGCCTTATGGTATTCCATCGCCCTGTCCATTTCCTCGGCAGGAATCTCCTCGATGGTTGGGGCGCCACCCTCAGGTCCCCATGAATATTTCTTCATCAACAATACGTCAATCAGGGAGTTGAAGCCTGGTCCCGTCTGAAGAGGATACTGGACCAAGACACATTTTGCCCCATAGATTTCTTTCATGTTGTTGACAATCGTCTCAAAATCGCACTTATCTGAGTCCAACTGATTGACCAAGAAGATCACTGGCTTCTTGAGCTTCTCCGTATAACGGAAATTATTTTGGGTGCCTACTTCCGGTCCATATTGACAATTGATCAGGATCACGGCCTGGTCAGTCACATTCAATGCAGTGATTGCTCCACCGACAAAGTCGTCTGCTCCCGGGCAATCTATGATATTAAGCTTTTTGTTGTTCCACTCCACATGAAATACGGTTGGGAAAACAGAATAACCATATTCCTGCTCTACAGGGAAATAATCGCTCACCGTATTCTTTGCTTCCACACTTCCACGGCGTTTGATGATACCACTCTCAAAAAGCATTGACTCGGCAAGAGTAGTCTTGCCGGAACCCGCACTGCCAAGCAAGGCAATGTTCTTAATCTCATTCGTTTGATAAACTCTCATATCAAAAGATTTAAAGTGTTAGTAATATTTTGTCCATGGTTGAGGGCTTTCGCCCGTTTATCGCCGTCTAAGTTAGACATTTTTAGACAAATAGCCAAAAGAATTTGAGAAAAACAATCAATCTTTTAATAGATATTAGTAATTTTGTAAGCGGAAACATCATGAGTCGTCTTCTCACCTCAAACAATGGCAGGCATATACATTCATATCCCATTTTGCAAAAGCAGATGTATTTATTGTGGTTTCTATTCCACCACAAGGGAGGATCTACGTGACAAATACGTGGATGCGCTCTGCCATGAGTTGGAGTTGAGAACGGACTACCTTCCTCCTGCCGAGTCCATAGAAACCATTTACTTAGGCGGGGGAACGCCTTCTCTCCTTACGGCACATCAGCTGAGGAAACTCTTCCTATATATAAATAAGGTATATGGGAATCGTCTCAACCTAAAAGAAGTCACCATAGAATGCAACCCTGATGACGTGACAGAGGCGTATGCCCGACAGATTGCCCAAATGCCTGTCAACAGGATCAGCATGGGTGTCCAGACCTTTTCGGATACCAGATTAGCATTCCTCCACCGCCGGCATCATGCCATGGAAGCAATGAACGCGGTCAAGGTCTTAAGAGAGAATGGGATCAAGAATATCAGCATAGACCTTATGTTTGGTTTCCCTGGAGAGACTGAGGATGAATGGGAAAAGGATATCGACCAAGCTCTCTCCCTAAACGTGGAACATATTTCTGCCTATAGTCTGATGTATGAAGAAGGGACGCCCCTTGACCAATTGTTGAAACAAGGGAAAATCCGTGAGATTGACGACGACCTGAGCCTGAAGATGTACGATACCCTCATTGACAGATTGACGGCTGCAGGGTATGAGCACTATGAGATCAGCAACTTTGCATTACCTGGTTACCGCTCTATCCATAATAGCAGTTATTGGCATGCCATCCCTTACATAGGGATCGGGGCGGCAGCCCATTCTTACGACTTGGCATCCAGGCAATGGAACATCTCAAACCTGTCTACTTATATAGCTTCCATCGCAGAGGATAAGATTCCGATGGAGAAGGAGATGTTGGATGAACGTACTCGATATGATGACTTAGTGACTACTGCCCTCAGGACCACCGAGGGGATTGACCTCAAGATATTGGGACCTACCGACAAAGCCTACCTCATAGAGAATGCTCGCCCTTATATTCTGCGCAATCTGATGGAAATCAAGGATGGGCACCTCCGCATCACGAGAAAGGGAATTTATATCAGTGATACCATCATGAGTGATTTAATGCATGTCTAATGAAACATAACAGAATTTATCCATCATAAGAATTATGACAACAGAAAAGGAATTCGAACAATACTGGAAGGAAAACCGAGACAGGATCCTTCAAAATGACGAAGAATACAGAAGGGCAAAAGAAAATCTCAAGATGACATCGGGAGCCGACTGGTTGCTCTTTGCGATCCCGATCGTTGGAGCCATCCTCTTCATGGATTGGGTACCTATCCAAAAAGAAATGCTGAAATGGGCAGCAAGCGCAGGGATAGCCATTCTGCTATTTGTGGTTTGCGTCTGGATTAAATCCCTGTCGACTGCAGACAGCAATCCCGAAGAGATAGAAGAGAAAACAAAGCAAAGGGCGAAAGAGCATTTTCGCCTGAACCATAAACTATAAACAATTCATTCTATGAAACTGAGCAATTTATTATGCACTGCCATCACCATTCTGGTCAGCATGAGCACGATGGCACAAAATGAGATTAAATTAGTTGTAGGAACGTACACGAGAGGGACCAGTAAAGGCATCTATTCGTTCAACTTCAACCAGCAAACAGGGAAGGCAACTCCCTTGGATGTCTTGGAAATCCAGAATCCTTCATTTCTGACCATTTCAAAAGACGGGAGACATATCTACTCGGTCTCTGAAAACGGCGACAAATCCGAAGCATCTGTTAATGCCATTGCCTTCAACAGCAAAACGGGAAAGATGAAGTTGATCAACTCCCAACTGACGTATGGAGAAGACCCTTGCTATATTGAGACAAATGGAAACTTGCTGTTGACAGCAAACTATACAGGCGGATCCATGAGTGTCTTCCGTCTCAATGCAAATGGCTCCATTCGCCCTCTCAGTCAGCTTTTCTTAGGTTCAACAGCACCTTCTGACAAGCAGCAACAGAGTACTCCTCATGTCCATTGCACACGGTTCTCACCTGACGGTAAATATGTATTGGCAACCAATTTCAGTGCGAACCAGCTACTCCGTTATAAGTTTCGCGACAAGAACACGCTCGTGGCCGATGGCGTTGCCGGACAACTGCGAAAGAACTCTGGATGCCGCCATTTTATTTGGAGCAAGGACAGGAGATTCGTCTATGTGATGAGCGAAATATCGGGAGCAGTATCTGTATTTAAGAATGGGATAGGAGAAATGAAACGTATCCAAGATATACAGTCCGACTCTGTAGGAGGAGAAGGTGGCGCAGACATCCATCTTTCAAAGGACGGTAGGTTCCTGTATGCCAGCAATCGACTGAAAGCAGACGGCATTTCTATCTTCAAGGTCAATCAGCAAACGGGATTGCTCACAAAGATAGGATATCAGTTAACAGGCATACACCCTCGCCATTTCAATATTACCCCTAATGGGAAGTTCTTGCTTTGTGCCTGCCGGGACAGCAATACGATCCAGGTCTATAGGATTGATCCTAAGACAGGACTGCTTACCGACACCCATCAGAACATAGATGTCGATAAAGCAGTCTGCATTCAGTTCTACTAACCCACGATCCAATTCACGAGGTACAAGACTATTGGTATTGTCACAATGGCAATACCAATAAAGTCGATATAAATTCCCGTCTTGATCATCTTCGTAATGGGAATATATCCACTGGCATAGACAATGGCATTGGGAGGTGTTGATACCGGCAACATAAATCCAAGGGAAGCGGAGAGGGCTACGCCTACAGCCACGGGCACAGGGTTGAATCCTGCAGAAAGTGCGGCACCGATAGCCAACGGACCAATCATGTTAGTCGCTGCCGTATGTGATGTCAGCTCAGAGAGCAACAATGACATCACGCAGAAGACTGAAACGAGTAGAAGCTGGGATGGCTCTCCTCCCATCAAGGAAATGATCTGGTCGCCAATCCATCCAGAAAGACCCGTGGAATACATCATTCCGCCCATAGCCAGTCCACCGCCAAACAGCAGTAACGTGCCCCATTCCACGCCTGCTACGGCATCTTTCCAATCAAGCGTCATCTTGTGATGCTTCAGATCGACAGGCAGGAAGAATAACAGCAAGGCGCCTACCATTGCGGCAATGGCTTCTGGGAAGAGCTTATTATAAGTATTCAGCGTCTCGCTCTCCGTGCCCAAGACAATACTGAGCACACCTGGAGTTACCCATAAGATCACTGCAACGAGGAAGGCGATCAGCGTATTCTTCTGCGCCCGGGTCCATCTACCCAGTTCTCTCACCTTCTTTCCGATAAAGTCCTGGGCACCCTCGATATGTTCCACATCTGATGGGAACATCTTTCCCAAGACTAAGAAAGCAATGATGAAATAGGCAATCATCGCGACAAATCCCCATACCATCCACTGGAAGAAAGAGACATGGATATTGCACATTTCATTAAGGAAGCCGAGCATAATAATATTTGGAGGAGTGCCGATCGGTGTCAACACGCCACCGATAGAACAAGCGTAGGCGGTCATCAGCATCAGTCCCGTAGCATATTTATAAGTTTTCAAATTCACCACCTTCCCATTGGCAGCCATCATCTCCCGGATTGCCTCCAACAAACCTAAGGCAATGGGGAACATCATTGCAGCCGTAGCCGTGTTGCTGATCCAGCCTGAGCACAACATGCAAGCCAATCCAATCGCCAAGAAGATTTTCTTCGGACTATCCCCTACCCATTTCATGGAGATAATACCATAAGCGATACGCTTGTCCAATCCATTTACCATCATCGCCTTGGCAATGATGAACCCGCCCATAAAAAGGAAGATCATAGGATTGGCAAAGGCAGCAAAGGCTTCTTTCATCTTCGTTACGCCGCAGACCACACACAAGGTTGGTCCCAAAAGCGATGTAACGGGAATTGGAATGGGCTCTGTGATCCACCAGAGAGCAACCAAAACCATGATAGCAAGCAGTTTGTGCGCTTCAGGAGAGAGACCGGCTATGGGAGTAAGCCAAACGAGTAAAGCACAGATAGGTCCACAGATGGCACCTATAATCCTTCGCTTCCGATCAAAAGAGGAATCTTGTGCGACCTCTTCCGAATCATGAAGGAGATGATCTTTGATGTCGTTCATGATAAAATACCTTTAGTTTATAATAAGAATCACATGGGCAAATATACATAAAATAAATGGGAATAGGTATGTTTTAGCATTTTTTTATTCCATTGGGAAAAATTTCTGTTTCAAATCCATACGACCTATCTATATTTTATTTATTTTTGCAACAGAGTTAATTCATAGTTTACTAACCTCAAAAAGAAAACAACCATGAGTAATACGACCATTGTGACGATTATTATCTTAGTAGTAGTCTTTGCCCTTGTTATCTTCAACTACCTGCACAAGAAGCACATACATTACAATCCAGAGGATCTCAAGAAGAGCATAGACAAGATCTTCGAGGGAGAAAAGGGGCAGGCTCTTCCAAGGATAGAATTTCTTAAACGCCTTCGGGCTGAGTATAACTCTTCCCGGAAAGACGCGCTCTTTCTCTTGGGGAAGGCCAGTGACAATGGGCTCATAGAAATTGACGGCCAGGAGATTAAGAAAAAGTAATTTATCAAAGTGCATTACACGGTTTTCTCAGCTATATTTTGTAACTTTGCAACCGGTTATGCAGAATCAATTTTCAAGGACTCAATTACTTTTCGGCAAGCCAGCCATTGACACGCTCAATGGCTCGCGTGTTGCTGTGTTTGGCGTCGGGGGCGTCGGGGGATATGTAGTAGAAGTATTAGCTCGAAGCGGTGTCGGTGAACTTGACTTGTTTGATGACGACCGTATTTGCCTGACGAATGTCAACCGACAAATCTACGCGCTGTTATCTACGGTCGGCAAGCATAAGGTAGATGTCGCCGAAGAACGCGTGCATGACATCAACAAGCGTTGTATCGTGCACAAGTACCAAATGTTCTATATGCCACAAAATGCAGATGACATTGATCTCAGTGCGTTTGACTATGTGGTGGATTGCGTGGACACGGTTACTGCGAAGTTGGAACTGATCAAACGATGCTATCAAATGCATATTCCCATCATTTCTTGTATGGGAGCAGCAAACAAGATAGATCCTACCGCATTCCGAGTCGCTGACATCAACCAAACGAAAATGGATCCTTTGGCAAAGGTTGTCCGCAAGAAGCTTCGCAAATTAGGGATCCCCAAGCTAAAGGTAGTTTACAGCGAGGAGGAACCCTTGAAGCAAATTGACGACGACACCATTAGTTGCCGGTTCCATTGCATCTGCCCGAACAAAGACATGCGGAAATGTACGGAGCGGCGGGATATTCCTGCCAGCAATGCTTTTGTACCTGCCGCAGCAGGCTTGATTGTTGGTGGGGAAGTCGTCAAGGACCTAATCCAGAAAGCCCATACCATGCGTATTACTCCCGAAGAGGCACCCACCAATGCCTACGCAATGGCAGCAGAGGAGAAGGCAACGAAGCACATGGAGATATACAAGGAACTCATGCTGAGGAAGAAAGCTGGAGAAGACATCGAGGACAAAGTGGTGAAACCCCTTCCCTTTTAAGTTCTTTGCCTACCATTAAACATCAAAGTCATGAAGGAAGGCACTGATTGAAATGCTTGTCAATAGGAGCCCCCCCATGGCAACAGGGACCCAGGCATACCTCATCTTACCGGCGACAGGCTTGAAGACATGCGTATACTCTCCACGCAGGCGTTGGAAGATATAATAGACGATAGATGCGTTGATGAGCCCGATCAGCATTCCCACGAACACATCCCCTGGATAATGGACGCCTAAATAGATTCGGGAATAGCACATCAGCAGCGACCAAATAATCAACATATAAGCTAAGATCTGGCGTCTTACCAGATAAATGGCAAAGAAGGTCAGGCTCCAGGCATTGGCTGAATGAGAAGAGGGAAATCCAAAGCGACCTCCTCTGTATCCATCCACGATATGTGTCATCTGCGACAAAGGATTATCAGGATTGCTGGGACGCATCCGCTCTACCATTGGCTTCAACAGAGATGAAGTGGTCTGGTCGGAAATGGTAATCAAGATGGTAATCACGATCAGGCAGGTCAGGGTTACTTTCCATGAGTAGTTCTTGAACATCTCCCACCAAAAGCTGATATAGAACGGTATCCATATCCACTTGTCACTATACAGTTCCATGAAATTATCCATGAACTGACAATGATGGCAGTTGAGAAACAGAAACAGGTCCGTGTCCCAGGTAATAAGTGTTGGTAAAAGAGATAAAAGTTGGTCTAACATATTGAGTCGTCATTAACGTTTTTGTATATCATCATATACCTTCTGCAGGTATGCCTTGCCCTGATCTATGTACCTTTCAGGATGGCTGCCTTTCTGGTAGATCACCTTCTTGGATTTATTATCATAGATAACGGTCGCATCTTTCGTCGCCATTCCCCACAGGTCTGGGAAGGTAAAATACCCAAACTTAGGCGTTTCCTTCGACATCATATCCTTGCTGAAGGTAAAGTCCTGATGCGGGATATCCATCTGTCCCAACAGCGTTGCAGCAAGATCGACCTGCCCTCCGAGGGTATCGACGCGCATGGGCTGAGTGATCGCGCCACCCGCCCAGATAAGTGGAATCTGATAACGCTGCGGGATCTCATTATCCAAATGCTCCAAATAAGAGCCTACATGATCGGCCAAGATGATGACCAAGGTATTCTTCCACTGAGGTAGCTTCTGGTAGTCACGGATCAGTTGGCCGATGGTATGATCGGTATAGGCAAAGGAATTCAGTCGTTTGTCCTTCAGACGATGATAAGGCACATCCCAAGGCTCATGGCTACTGGAAGTTTGGAAGACTCGGAAATGCCTCCCTTTCCCTTCCCTTTTCACGTCATTCATCAGTCGTTGTGCTACCAAATGGTCAGGCACGCCCCATTTGCTTAACTTCTCGCTAATAGGAAAGTCCACGTCTGACACGATGTTCAAAAAGCCCTGTGAGACCAAGAAAGATCGCATGTTAGCGAAATCCGCGTCTCCCCCATAGTAATAACTGGTATGATAACCATGCCGTTTAAGCGACTTGGCTATGGAAGGAAGGCTTTCCGTCTTCTTAGGGAATTTCATCAGGCTCGTCGTTGGCTGGGCTGGGTAACCACTCAAAATGGAAACCAGGCCTCTGTCCGTCCGGAAGCTATTGGCATAAAACTGCGTAAAGAGTATCGCATGTTGGGCTAAGCTGTCCATCTCGACAGCTACATCCCGCTTGCCCCCTAATGCCGTCATCAGGTCCTTGGGAAATCCTTCCCAAATAATTAGCAGGATATCATCAGGACGATCCGTGCGCAATAGGGTACGAGCCTCATCACTCTCCGTACAAATCATCTGCTTGAAGTACTTATCTGCCTGTTCGTCTGCCATGAACCTATATTGCCGCCCAAAATCAACTTGGTGGGCAAAGGATTCAAACAGGCTGAAGGTAGGATTCACGGCAGCGTGGTTGAACTCCATGACATTGCTGAAATAGGCCTTACCCGTATTCGTGGATGACACCGTCACACTTCCCCGGATTGACAAGAACAACAGCCCTAACGTAACGACCATGAGGATTGTTTGCCGAATAGGATGAGACGCTACCTGCGAGCAGGCCTTCCATCGGAACAACCGATAGATCCCATATGCCAAGACAAACATCGCGATCACTCCCAACAGTTCCACGAACAAGTTTGCACTGGCAAAAGCATCCTTAGGAGATGTCAAAAAATAATAGATGGGTGTGGAATCCAAAGGGAAATTCCAATAGCCATATAAGACAAGATTCAGCAAGAAGGTGAAAGCGACCACGAATGAGGCCGCCATCAAGAAGCCTTTCAGCACATACTGGAAAGCCTTGGACCTCCACCAGACCGAAAGGAGCAAAATGACTGCAGGCACGGACGTGAGGTATCCTGACATGGCTAGATCAAGGGATAGACCATGCCACATCACCTCTCCGACCTTGCTCAGGGGAAGGTGATAATAAAGTATAAAGGCTGGCTTTTCCAATAAGAAGACAAGAAGCCATGTGAGAAAAATCCTAACAGTTTGTTTGAAGGCCATAAAATAGTACCTTTGTCTGTTTATTATCAGACGCAAAGGTACTACAAATACACGATATAAAAGATCGTTTTTACTGGAAAAATGTTCTTTTTGACTTATTTAACGGTCATCAATAGGAATATATTCCTTCGGCTCAAGGATATTCTTGTATGCCGGACGAATGATACGGCGTCCTTCAAAGTTCAACTCTTCGATACGATGTGCCGTCCAACCTACGATGCGTGCCATTGCAAATATCGGGGTATAGATTTCCTGAGGCAGTCCGATCATCTCGTAAATGAACCCGCTATAGAAGTCGAGGTTCGCGCAAGCGGGCTTCTTCGACTTGCGATGGGCCATCAGGCATTTGATTCCCTCTTGCTCTATCAGTTTTAGGAATTCGTATTCCTCTTCCCTTCCCTTTTCCTTAGCAAGCTCCCCTGCCAATCTTTTCAGTTCCACCGCGCGGGGATCACTCTTGGTATAGACTGCATGTCCGATCCCATAGATGAGCCCTGACTTGTCATAAGCCTCCTTTTGGAGCATACGATTGAGATAGGTATCGATCTCATCGATATTCTTCCAATCCTGAATCTGCTCTTTCAGGTGATGGAACATATTGATCACCTTAATATTGGCACCCCCATGCAGAGGTCCTTTCAAGGAACCGATTCCCGCGGCAATGGACGAATAGGTGTCCGTACGCGTAGAACTGGTGACCCTAACGGTGAAGGTGGAGTTGTTTCCTCCTCCATGCTCAGCCTGGATGATCAAGAGAAGGTCCAGTGTCCTCGCATCCAGATCTGTATAGTCATTATGCTTCAACATATACAGGAAGTTCTCTGCAATGCCCAAGTCCTCCCTCGGATGGCGGATATGGAGGGAACGCCCCTGGACAGTATGGCGATAGATATTATAGGCATAAGCTATGATGGTAGGGAACTTGGCGATCAGCTCTATCGACTGCCGCATCAGATTATCACGCGAGATATCATCTGGATTGGGGTCAAAAGTGTACATTTCAAGTACGCATCGCGCCAGGATATTCATGATATTGGAGCCTTCCAAGTCGATGATGTGCACGATCGTGCGATGGTCCAAAGGCATATTGTCATTGAGCAATTCCTTGAAAGCTGCCAGCTCTTCCTTGTCAGGCAGGCTACCCGAAAGGAGCAAGAAGGCAATTTCCTCGAAACCGAACCGTTTCTCCTTCAGCAAGGGAGACACCAAGTCATCTAATTCGTACCCTCGATAGAAGAGCTTTCCTTCCGTCGGGTACAACTGTCCATCCTTCCCTCGCTCATAGCCCACCACATTGCCGATATTCGTCAGTCCGACAAGGACCCCAGAACCATCCTCATTGCGCAAGCCTCTTTTCACTCCATATCGGGTGAAGAGCTCATTGTCAATCTTACACGAGGTCTTGACCTCATCACTTAACTTATATATCAAATAATCCTTGTTCATGTCTATTCCCTCCTTGAGTTGTTCAGTGCGCTTCCTGCCTTGAACCATGCGATCTGCGTTTCATTATAGGTATGTGCCACCCAGAATTGTTCGCGGCTCCCATCTTTGTGCTTCAAGACGACGGATAGCTTGCTGCCAGGGCGGAACTCCTGTAAGCCTGTCAGGGAGATGCGGTCATCCTCTTGCACCTTATTATAATCATCCTTATCGATGAATGTCAATGCCAACATACCTTGCTTCTTCAGGTTTGTCTCGTGGATGCGGGCGAAGCTCTTGGCCAAGATCACCTTCACGTTCAAGAACCTGGGTTCCATAGCTGCATGCTCACGACTGGATCCTTCCCCGTAATTGTCTTCCGCCACGACTATAGACGAAATGCCATGTGCCTTGTAATCCTTAGCAGCGGTAGAGACAGGGACATACGCTCCTGTCAGCTGATCTTTCACCTTATTGCTCTCGCCGTTGAAGGCGTTGATGGCACCCATCAGCAAGTTGTCGGAGATATTCTGCAAATGCCCCCGGAACTTCAACCAGGGCCCTGCCATCGAAATATGGTCTGTGGTACATTTTCCTTGCGTCTTGATCAACAAAGGCATGTCCTCAAGATCCTTCCCATCCCAAGGTGCAAAAGGCTTGAGCCTCTGCAGGCGAGAGGAGTGAGGGTCGATCAATACCTCTACGTCAGAATGCTCCGATGGAGGAAGGAAACCTCTTTCCTTGACCTCAAAGCCTTTGGGAGGGAAAGTGAAGCCGGTTGGAGCATCCAACTTGACGGGATGGCCATTCTTGTCTTGCAAGGTATCCACGACCGGATTAAAGTCGAGGCGACCGGCTATGGCAAGAGCGGTCACTAACTCTGGACTCCCGATAAAGGCTAAGGTGTTGGGATTCCCATCTGCGCGACGGCGGAAATTCCTGTTAAAGGAGGTCACGATCGAATTCTTACGATTGTTATCATCCGTGTGCCTCTTCCATTGACCGATACAAGGACCGCAGGCATTGGTCATGATGACGGCACCGATTTCCTGGAAGGCATCCAAGATACCATCACGCTCCGCCGTGTAGCGGATTTGCTCAGAGCCCGGGTTGATGATCAACTGTGCCTTGACAGGAATGTTCTTTTCATAGGCTTGACGAGCAATGGAGGCGGCACGGCAAAGATCCTCATAACTCGAATTCGTGCAAGAGCCGACCAATCCCACTTCCACGGTCATCGGGAAATCGAGGGCTGGTCCTTTCGATTTCATCTGGGAAAGTGGCGTTGCTGCGTCAGGAGTAAAGGGACCATTCAGATAAGGCTCGATGGAAGACAGGTCGATCTCAAGGATCTGGTCATAGAACGCATCTGGATGCGCATATACCTGCTCATCTGCCTGAAGGTCCTTTCGATTCTGACGTGCCAACACAGCCACCTGTTCCCGACCTGTCTGACAAAGATATTCATCGGTATTCTCATCGAAAGGGAAGAGAGAGCAAGTTGCTCCTAACTCCGCGCCCATATTACAGATGGTCGCACGCCCTGTGGCTGAGATAGAACGGATCCCGTCACCAAAATACTCAAGGATGGAGTTTGTCCCTCCCTTCACCGTAAGGATACCCAATATTTTCAGGATGACATCCTTGGGTGATGCCCATCCGCTGAGCTTGCCTGTGAGACGGACACCTATCAGGCGGGGCATTTTCAATTCCCAAGGCTGTGCGGTCAGCACATCCACGGCATCAGCCCCGCCCACGCCTACGGCAACCATTCCCAGTCCACCGGCATTGGGCGTATGTGAATCCGTCCCGACCATCATTCCGCCAGGGAATGCATAATTTTCCAAGACCACCTGATGGATGATCCCTGCTCCCGGTTCCCAAAATCCGATATGGTATTTCTGGGAGACTGAGCGCAAGAAGTCATACACTTCCTTGTTTGTCCGGCAAGCTTCCGGCAAATCTTTCGCTGCCCCCACGTCAGCGCGTATCAGGTGATCACAGTGGACGGAAGCCGGGATAGCGACCTGCTCCTTGCCTGCGTTCATGAATTGCAGCAAGGCCATCTGGGCAGTAGCGTCCTGCATGGCCACGCGATCTGGACGAAAATCAACATAATCCACTCCCCGCTGATAAGGCTTCAAGTCAGAAGGACGGAATAAATGGGCATAAAGCACCTTCTCTGCATAAGTAAGTGGCCTGCATATTTCCTTCCTTGCTTTCTCTACTTGCTTACCATAAGAAGCATAAAACTTCTTCATCAGTTCGAAATCCAGTATCATTTTATTCGCTTTTTACCGATAACATTGTTTGCAAAAGTACAAAAATAATTTATTAATGATACATTTTAGCGCAACAAATTAGCATTATGACACAAAATAAAATGATTCCCGTATATTCATTCACACTATTCCAACCGTTCCGGTTCGACATCTGGTATTGGCTGGTTCACGCTTTCCTTGACCCCTAAATCCTTGAGCTCCGTGGCTTTCTTCACGATGCTCTGCTTCCCACTATATGCCTTGTTGTAGGCAAATTCATAGTCATCGCTGAGACTCTTAATATCTTTCCCAACCTTATCGAATCGCTTAATGAACTCCCCGACCCGCTTCAAGAGTTCCTCTGCTATCTCGAATACCTTCTTCTGGCTTTCGCTTTGGTTGTATTGCCTCCATGCCAACCGCACGATTTTCAAAATAGCCATCAGGTTTTGCTGGCTGGTAATAAAGACATTCTTGTCGAAGGCCTCTCCCCATAATCGTGGGTCTTGCGCGAGGGCCAACTGCAACGCGCCCTCGTTGGGCACGAACATGATGACAAAGTCGATCGAATGACGAGGGGGTTTCACATATTTGCTATAGTCCTTCTTAGACAATCCCGTCATCTGGGTGCGGATACTCCTCACGAGATCATCCGCGTATTTCCTTTTCAGACTGCCATCCTCTGCCTTCACGTATTGGTAATACGCCTCTATTGACATCTTGGAATCAATGATCACGTCTTCGTTGTTCGGATAATGCAGGATCACGTCCGGTATCATCTTCTTCCCACTATCATCATTGGCAAGTGCATTGCCCTTCTCATCGGACAGCGTTTGCTGAACATCATAGTCGATACCTTTCTTCAATCCCTGTGCATCCAAGATCTCGGTCAGCATGCGCTCGCCCCAATTGCCTTGTACCTTGCTGCCTCCGC
>CAJLYG010000021.1 GCA_905210845.1 uncultured Prevotella sp. | reverse complement strand
TGGGGGATGTTAGAGCCCCCTCTCCTGCCGAGAGGGGGTGAGGGGAGTCAGAAGAATGAGAGAGGAGAGGTCTGGAAAAGAACGAGGAGACCTCAGGAAAAGGGCGAGGAGAGGTCTGGAAAAGAAAGAAGAGAAGTCACCAAAATGAAGGAGGACTCCTCTAAGTCCAGGAGGCTTCAGCAGCTAAGAAAAGGAGAAGACAGCTGCTAAGAAAAGGAGAAGTCACCAAAAAGAAAAAGGAATTCAGCAGAAAATAACAAGCAATACATGACAAAAGATATCATCATTATCGGTGCCGGTCTCACCGGTCTTACCACCGCCTTTTATGCAAAAAGGCGTGGCAAGGACCTTTTGGTCCTTGACCGTCTCCCCTTTACAGGCGGTCAGATGCGTTCCCATCCTGTTGGAGACTTCATCTTCGAAGGAGGACCTTCCACAGGATCCATATCCTATCCTGAAGTAGCAGAACTTTTCGACGACCTTTCCGGGGAAGTCGAAATGGATATAGCCCGTCCTTCCTCCAAATATCGCCTGATCTGGAAAGGCGATCGGTTCCATCCCATGCCCTCAGGACTGGCAAGTGCCATTGCCACGCCCCTCTATTCCCTTCAAGACAAGGTTCGCATCCTTGGCGAACCGTGGCGAAAGAAAGGCACAGACCCAGACGAGACCGTGGGGATGATGACCATCCGTCGGCTCGGGCGGTCGTTCCTCGACTATGTCGTCGACCCTTTCATCAATGGAGTATATGCGGGTGATCCCATGCAACTCCCTACCCGTCTTGCCCTCCCTAAGCTCTACCGATTAGAACAAAACCATGGAAGTTTCATCCGAGGCAGCATTGCCTTGGCAAAACGCAAGAAAACAGAACGGGAGAAGAAAGCCACCAAACAAATATTCTCTGCCAAAGGAGGGTTCGGACAGTTGACTGCCGCCCTCACCCGGAAGATTGGAGAGGACCATATTGCACTGAACGTAAAGGAAGTACGCATTCAACCTTCAAGCGATGGTACCTATACCGTTACCTACCAAGATGGTAACAGCACCCCACAAACGGTAACCGCCCGGAAGGTTGTCACCACCTGTGGTTCCTACTGTCTTCCCGACCTCCTCCCATTCCTTCCCAAAGAGCATGTCGATCGCCTCAACAACTTGTTGTATGCGCCCGTGATCGAGATCGGAGTAGGCATCAAGGACGTGCATGGACATCACTATCCCGCCTTTGGAGGTCTGGTACCGTCGAAAGAGAAGAAAGACGTCTTGGGCATTCTCTTCCCTTCCGCATGCTTTGAAGGACGTGCTCCGGAGGAAGGGGCGACCCTTGCCTATTTCTTAGGTGGCATCAGGCATCCTGAGATGATGCAGAAAACAGATGCCGAACTCACGGAAATAGTCATGAACACCCTACACTCCCTACTAAAATATCCTGAGGAAATCACCCCTGACGAGATCCGTATCTTCCGGCATCCTCATGCCATTCCCCAATACCAATTGTCCACCGACGACCGCTATCAAGCCATTGAGGAAGTGCAGCGCCAATACCCAGGACTGATCATTGCCGGCAATATCAGGGATGGGATAGGAATGGCCGACCGCATCCGGCAGGCTGTAGGCATTGCACAAGCCCTTTGATGCCATCCTGACCCCATCGTTCCACCTGATCGTGAAATAATGTTAGAGAAATGGCAAAATCATTCATGAGCGAATATTTTTACAACGAAAAAGGATTGGAAAAACAAATATTTGGATTATCTTTGTAGCAAGATTACAATCATATCTACAAAAACATTATTCAATATGGTAAGTACAAATATTCCACAAGTTAAGTTAGGTATCATCGCGGTCAGCCGTGATTGCTTCCCAATCGCCCTGTCGACACAGCGGCGCGAGAACATCGTGAAAGCCTATCAGGGCGAACTCTATGACTGCAAGAAAACCGTCGAGAACGAGCAGGATATGTTAGAGGCCATTCAGGACGTGCGTGCAGCAGGATGCAATGCCCTCGTCGTCTTCCTTGGCAACTTCGGTCCAGAGACTCCTGAGACCCTTATTGCCAAGAAATTCCACGGTCCTTGCATGTTTGTCAGCGCTGCCGAAGGTGATGGTGACATGATCAACGGGCGTGGCGATGCCTATTGTGGCATGCTCAACTGCTCCTACAACCTCGGGATGCGCCACCTGAAAGCCTATATTCCAGAGTATCCCGTTGGGACTGCAGAGGATATCGCCAAGATGATAGCCGACTTCGTGCCAGTAGCCCGCACCGTCTTAGGGCTCAAAGGATTGAAGATCATCTCCTTCGGTCCACGCCCACAGGACTTCTTCGCTTGTAATGCTCCTATCAAGGGACTATATGAGTTAGGGGTGGAGATTGAAGAGAACTCTGAGCTCGACCTGCTCGTGTCCTACAAGCAGCATGCCGGTGACAAGCGTATCCCTGAGATCTGCAAGGAGATGGCAGCGGAAATGGGCGAAGGAAAATATTATCCTGAGCTTTCCGAGCGTATGGCACAATTTGAGGTTACCTTACTCGACTGGGCTGAATCCCATAAGGGAAGCCGCAAGTATGTTGCCTTTGCCGACAAGTGTTGGCCTGCTTTCCCAAGCCAGTTTGGCTTTGAGCCTTGTTATGTCAACTCCCGGTTGGTCAGCCGTGGCATCCCCGTGTCCTGTGAGGTGGATATCTATGGTGCCCTCTCCGAGTACATCGGGCTTTGTGCTTCTGGAGATACCGTCACCTTGTTAGACATCAACAACTCCGTCCCACAATATATTTACGACGAGGATATCACCAAGAAGTATGGTGACAAATACAAGCTCACCGATACCTTCATGGGCTTCCACTGTGGCAATACGCCGGAATGCAAGATGTGTTCCAACCGTGCCATCAAGTATCAGCTCATCCAGAACCGCTTGTTGGAAAACGGCGGGAAACCTGACTTCACGCGTGGCACCCTTGAGGGCGATATCGCAGCCAGCCCGATTACCTTCTATCGACTGCAATGTGACAGTGAGGGCAACCTGCGGTCTTACATTGCCGAGGGCGAAGTATTGGATGTCCCAACCCGCTCTTTCGGTGGTATCGGCGTATTCGCCATTCCTGAGATGGGCAGGTTCTATCGCCATGTCCTCATCCAGAAGAGATTCCCACACCATGGCGCAGTGGCATTCTCGCACGTGGGCAAGACCTTGTTCGAGGTATTCAAGTACTTAGGTATCCAGGATATCTCATACAACCAACCGGCTTGTCTGCCTTATCCGACGGAGAACCCATTCAAATAAAGAATGTATCCGCATGAAAAAGCCTGCAGGGAAATTCCTTGCAGGCTTTTTTATGAGAATCAGGAAGACCATCGCTTATGGCTGTGGAGCCTGTTCGGGCTGGTCCTTGATGACAACCGACTGCGACATCTTTCTTACTTTTTCCTTTGTATAGCCGAGGAAGCGCTGGTAGATCACCTTCCGGTTAGCCGCATCCATCGGATGCTGGTTGATGAGGAAGTCTTCCATATACCGCTCACTGCGCTCGTTCACCTCCTTGACCATCTTGGCAAATAGCTCCGAGGACACTCCCCTCAAGGCTGTCCGCTCATACGGCTTGAAGATCGCATTGATGCCTTGATAACCTTCCGCGCTCAACTGGTCGATATCCACTGGGATCGTATCGGACGAAGCAGCCACCTGCTCCTGGTTGTCCTGAGGCTGCGTCTTAGGCTGCGTGGCAGCTTGCTGGATGCTATCAGGGTTCTCTACCTGTTCTGTCGTCGTGGAAGCAGCAGGCTCTGCCGACCCTTTTCCTTTCAGATGGCTGACCGCAAATATAACCACGAAGATGGCAACGATCACCAAGGGCACCAACCAATAGGCCACCGTCTGCCTTTTATCTGCCTGATGGAAGGCATTCAAGAAAGAATCGAAATCCGGATAACGATCATGAGAATCTGATTCACAGCACTTTTCAATCACTTCGTTATACTTTCTCGGAAGATCCATTTCCTCCAACACCTTCCCCAAAGCATAGATATCCGAACGAGTAGCGTCGGCTTTCACCTTCCCCTTGCCGGGAGAAGCGGCGTCGGCAGCAACCTCCCCAGTCGCAACCTGTTCCTCCGCATGGGCTGCAACGCCTAAGTCGATGATCTTCACATTTCCTCCCAATTCTGGGATAAAGACATCCGTGGTGTTCAACTGATCGAGCACAACCTGATGGCGGCGCAGGTATTCCAGTCCTGCACACAACTGCTCAACGATACGGATCTTGGAAGGAAGGTCGGGATGGGTAGTCAGGTATTGGTCTAAAGGACAGCCAATGATGTTATCCATGAGGATCATGTTCCCATAACCCGGTATCTCTTTCAAATACTGATATTCAATAATATTCGGATGTTCCAAGCGTCTGCCCAACTCAAATTCCTGCTTGAGCAGCGACTCATACGGTTCCTTTCCCCGATATTCCTCTTTCAGTCCTTTCATGAGGAACCATCTGCCAAACTTGCGTGCCTTCATCAGGACATAGCAACCTGACGATGCCACCTCCTTAAAATCATTGTAGGCGGAATGCTCCGCTGCCTTTTGCTTGAAGGCGTCTGAAGAATCAAATGTATCTGCCATATTCTACGATATAAATAGATGATTCATTGTCAGCGCAAAGATAAGGGATATTCTTGACATTTCCAAATTTTTCTTTTCTGATTCTTCCTGTTATCCCTTGAATGTGTTAACGCGCCACTCGACCTTCCGGTCCGAATCCCATCACTCCCGGATGAAGTTCGTTGGCTCCCATTCCTCTACCTGTGGGATATCAGCATGGCCTTCCGCATGGATTTTCTTCAACAACCACGCCATGTTACGCGCAAGTTGGCGCATGGTCTGCAAACCCTCACGGTCGGCTTCCACCTCCCCTGGCTTTTGTCCATACGCGATTGTCCAGTACTGAGAGGTGACAATCGGCATGTTCATCATCTCAAATGCCATGTTCATCGTCTGGAATGTTGCCGAGGCACCTCCCCGACGACAAACGGCCACGTTAGCAACAGGCTTGAAGCGGAAGGCATTTCCATTCGAATAGAGCAACCGCTGGGTGATAGCGAGCAATGCCCCATTGGGCTGTCCGTAATAAACAGGCGACCCAAAGACGAACGCATCCGCCCCTTCTGCCTTAGCTGAGATCTCGTTGCAGACATCATCATCGAACACGCAACGACCGTTGCCGTTCCTCTTACAGCCTCCACAAGCAATGCAGCCACGAAGAGGCTTGTTGCCAATCTGGACAATCTCAGACGCTATACCTTCCTTTTCCAACGTTACAGCCACCTCACTGAGTGCCCGGAACGTATTGCCATTCTTGATGGCACTTCCATTGATCAATAATACTTTCATGATGTTTTTTACCTTTCCTTGTCAACAGCAAAGATACGATGATTATTTGGATTAAGCAACAAAAATGGCAACTCTTTTCCGTGCATCGCCCATCAGCTTTCCAAGAGATGACCTTTCAGGCTTCAACTGATGACCTTATGGACTCCTTTAGATGACCTTTTAGGCTCCATTAGATGACCTTCTGAACTCTAAAAGGTAACCTCTTGCAAAACGACTAAAACCGGTACGCAAAACGCAACGAAAGCAAAAGAAGGATAATTTTTGCCCACAGGGAAAGGATTCGACAGGCAAAACGACTGTTTTTCGGATAAAATCCTTACTTTTGCGCTTGTAAACTTTAAAATGACAACAAGATGAGAAAAGAAAAGAAAACAAGTAAACTTCCATCAGAATGTACGACCATCATCGTCGGAGACAAGCAAACTGCCGACGGCAGCCGCATCCTCGCCCGGTCGAGTGATTTCGATGCGATGATGGCCATCAACTTTGAAGTTCACAAGGACACGGATTTCGGTCCGAAAGAGTTTATCGCCAAGGACAGTGCCTTCCGCTGCCCATTGCCAGAGAAAGCGCTCGGGTACACAGGACTGCCCGACTTTCAGTTCCCAGGAGAATGGGGAAGCGCAGGCTTCAACAGTGCCGGTGTCGGCGAGAGCTCCACTGAAACCATCTTCAGCAGTGCAAAAGCGTTGCAGTTTGATCCCTATGTCCCCGACGGACTGGCAGAAAACTGTACCTATAATATTGTGTTGCCCTACATCCATACGGCGCGAGAAGGTGTAGAACGCTTAGGCAGTCTGATCGAGAAATATGGCTCTGCGGAGGGATTCGGTATCGGCTTCATCGATGACAAGGAAGTATGGTACCTTGAGAATGCCTGCGGACATCATTGGTTAGCGACCCGCATTCCGCGCGGTCACTACTTTGTGACCGGCAACCAGAGCCGCTATCGGCGTTATGACCCTGAGGACAAGGAAAACTTCCTCGCATCAAAGGGACTGATCGAGTTTGCGATCGAGCACGGCCTTTATGATCCTGCACAGGGAGAGTTTGACTTCCATGAGGCATACTCCCATGACGGCAAGGATGCTGAGCGTGACGATACCACGTACAACTATCCGCGGGTCTGGGGATTGCAGGCCATGTTCTCGCCCTCCCTTCGCAATGACGTAACGAAGAATACCTTCCCCGTGTTTGCCAAGGCAGAGGAGAAATTCACGATTCCCAAGCTCCGCACGGCTTTCCGCTTCCATTATAATGGCACGGAACATGACCCTTATCTCCATCAGAACGGCAAGGAACCCTACCGTCCGGTCTCCATCTTCCGCACCACCCAAACCCATATCATGCAGGTGCGCCCGGACCTTCCCAAGGAGATCGGGGAGATCACTTACGTAGCTCTTGGCATGGCCGACCTGGGCGTATTCCTCCCACTCTACCAGGGCGTGAAAAGTTTCCCCAAGGCATACAGCAAGGGAAACGGACATGCAGATGACAAATCAGCTTACTGGAGATTCCGGAAGGTGATGACCTTGGGAATGGTCAACTACAACAAATATGCCCCTATCATCAAGGAAGCATACGACAAGTTGGAAGCCGAGAACGACCAACGCCAGAAAGAGATGGAAGAAGCGTATCTGAAACTATACAAGAAAGAGCCCATGAAGGCACTCGACTTGTTGCAAGACTTCTCCGACACCATCCTCAACCATGCGTTGGAAGTAGCCGATGACTTGGTCAATGAGCTCTTTACCCGACTCACTTACGATATCCAACAGGAATATATGTTCCATGGGGCATAAGAGGACCCCTACCTATAAGCACTTGGCAGTTCTTTACCTTGGATATAGTATCATATTTTCCGACTTGAAGCAACTGCTTTTCCGCAAAAGTATGCGAGTACCAGCCAAGAATTATTGTAAAAAGATTCAAGATGGAATGAGTAGTTTAATATCATGATTTAGAAGCCGGATAGTGAGGACTGTACAATAGGTTCTTCTCCCTCACCACGAGCTTCCCGTCCTTGACAAATCCCTCTCCCCTTTCACTGAGATGGGCGACCATTGCCGACCGCATCTCCAACAGCCGCTTCCGGTATTTCCTCGACTGACTCAGTTCCGTTGTCTCTCCCGGATCCTTGACCAAGTCGAAGAGTTGTTCCTTGCCCGTATGGAAGAACCATATATACTTGATCTTCCCGTCGGTAAGGGCACACCAGTAATTGTCAGGGGAATAACAGACTGCATGCTCCATGTCAATGTACTTCCTCCATCCCTGACTGTCGCCTGCGGCAAGGCGCACGAGCGACTTCCCGTCCATATCCTCTGGGACCTTGCCCCCGGCCATCTCTAAGAAGGTAGGTAGCAGATCCCGCAGTTCGACCGGATTCTCGATCCTCGTCCCTTTCGGGATCCCCATCGACGAAGGCCATTTGATGATAAAAGGAATCTTCGCCGATCCTTCGTATGCATACGTCTTGCGCCAGTGGTAATGGTCGCCTAACATATCCCCATGGTCGGCAGTATAGCAGATCAAAGCATTGTCATACATCCCCTTTTCCTTCAATAGCTTAATGATCTCACCTACCTGCTCATCGATGAAAGAAATGTTTGCATAATAATGTCTACGGGAATTCTTGGCATATTCATCGCCTAAATTGGCAAAGGCAGCATCCTTTGCCACTTGGTCAGGTCGTTTCAACGCTGCGTATTTCCCATCCCAGTCACCTTTCCACGGAGCCGGGACATCCACATCTTTATACATATCATAGAAACGTTGGGGAGGATCATAAGGACTATGAGGGCGTGCAAAGGATACTTTCAGGAACAAAGGCTGCTCCGCGTCATAGTTCCGAATCAGCTCGCATGCCGTCTGCCCTGTCCACCAAGTAGGATGCAATTGCTCTTTCCAATGGTAGATGCCTGCGCCATGGTCATTCCAGCCAATGCCTGTTGCATCTGGGTCCTTGCCCGGGGCATGCAATTGGAACCACGCATGATAGTCGCTGATGAAGTCAGGTTCCTCCACACGTCCGCTCTCATCCGCCAAAGTACCCACATAACCATGCAGGGATTTCTGCGGATACCAGTGGTTCTTGCCAATAGCGTACGTAAAATAGCCCAAGTCACGCAACATCTGCGGTCCCTCATACTTATATTTCCTTGCCATCCTGCCATAGCCTAACATCCCATGATGCCAAGGCGACATGCCCGTCAGCAGTCCTGCACGGGCAGGCGTACTGCTCGGCGAGGCGGTATATCCACTGACAAACAACGTCCCATCATTGGCAAGGCTGTCGATATGAGGCGTCTTTACCACCTTGTTTCCCATACATCCCAAAGCATCTCCACGATGCTGGTCGCTCATAATCAGGATCACATGAGGCCGTTGGGTCAAGGGAGCAGGTTTGACGGGCTCCTGCTTCCTTGCCCCTGCATGGCCATTGACTCTCTCAGCCGCATTCACCAAAGGAATGTTTGCCAATCCAATCCCCGTTACGGCGATATCTTTCAAAAAATCTCTTCGTTTCATCTGAACAACATGAATTGTCTTTTCACCTTCCGTATTACAAGATCTCTCCTTAAACCTTTAATGCACATGCAGCGCTCAAGTTCTTGCCGCCCTTCACTTTAACCTTAATGGTCCCATGCTTGACGCCACTTCTGACAACCAGGACCAGCTTGCCATGGAACAGTTTCATCCTGGTACCCTTAAACGATTCCAAGGATGTAGCGTCGCCATTGCACAAGGCTTCCAACCTGCCAGCTCCACTAACCGACACTTCTATTTCATCATCAGCATTCGGACATACGTTGCCATTCTTGTCCGTCATGGTCACCGTGATAAAACAGAGGTCGTCCTGATCAGCCTTCATGACCGTCTTGTCCGGTTCAAGCAAGATCTTCGCAGGGGCTCCTGCCGTATGGACGGTCTCTTCCCCTACCGGTTTCCCATCTTTGTAAGCCACCACTTTCAGTTCTCCCGGCTCATAGACCACATGGTTCCACCGAAGCCGATAAGTATCCAACAGCGACTTGCTATCCTTGTGGATACGACCTTGGCTCTTTCCATTGACAAACAGCTCAGCCTCATCATAATCCGTATAGCAATAGACGGGAATCTCCTTTCCTTCCATGCCTTGCCAGTTCCAGTGCGGCAGTAAATGGAGGGTATGGCTGCCCTTGTTCCACACCGACCGATAGAGATAATACCTATCCTTGGGGAGACCCGCCAAATCGCAGATCCCAAAATAGCTGCTTCGAGAAGGCCAATACGTGTCATAAGGAGTCGGTTCACCCAAGTAATCGAAGCCTGTCCAGACAAATTGGCCTAACGTATAGGACAGACTATCCTGCGCGCGGAAGTCGACTTCAGGCACGTTACTCCACGGGCAATATTCCAAGTCATAGCTGGAGCACTGCCCATCCTCATATTCTTTATGGTCATACTCCTTGACAGGGAATTTGTACACGCCCCGGCTGCTCACAGTGGAACAAGTTTCCGAGCTCAGGATAAAGCCCTGCGGGAGTTCGTCAATTGCCTTCGCATAATCATGGACATTATAGTTGAAGCCCGGAATATCCACGACTTGTGCGAAGCCATTTTGGATGGCAGGGACAGGGATATTCATGCCGACGGTCACTTTCCTCGTCGGATCGAGGACATGACAAATGTGTTGCAACTTCCACACCAAGGCAGGACCACCCTTTTCCCATTGCTCCGGGATCTCATTGCCGATACTATAAAGAACCAGCGAAGGATGGTTTCTCTGGTTCCTCACCAAATTCTCCATGTCCTTTTCCGCCCATTCATCAAAGAACAAGCCATAACCGTTTTTCACTTTCTGCGATTTCCAGGCATCAAAGCTCTCTGCCATCACCATCATTCCCAAGGAATCATACACCTCCATCTGCATGGTGGAAGGCATATTATGCGACGTGCGGATCGCATCACATCCCATGTCCTTCAAGATTTTCACCTGCCGGACGAGGGCAGCCCTGTTAACCGCCGCTCCTAAAGGACCCAGGTCATGGTGCAAGCACACCCCTTTGAACTTACGGCTGACCCCATTCAGCAAGAAGCCCTTATCCCTTGTGAACACCGCAGTACGGATCCCTGTCTTGTCTGTCAGCCTGTCTAAGAGCGTCTGCCCTTGGTAAAGACAAGTCTCCACCTGGTAGAGAGCAGGCGTTTCAGGTGACCACAGCTTAGGATGGCTCACTTTTAGGAGTGCCGACATCTTGCCCGTGCTGTCAACAGGCACCTTCTGGGAGGCGACGACATTGCCTTTCCCATCTTTCAAAGCAACAGAAGCCCACAGCTCGTTGCCGTGAGGATCATCGACAACGGTACTTTGCACTGAGACGACCGCTTCCTGCAAATCAGCACTCACCGTATGGATAAAGGTCTCCCACTGGTCTAAGTGCGTCTTTCCCGTCAAGATGAGCTTTACCGGCCTATATAATCCGCCTCCCGGATACCACCGACTGCTCTGCTCTCGGTTACGCAGGCTGACCACCATCACGTTTTCTTTCCCGTCATACCTAAGGTAAGGAGTGATGTCTACCCGGAAAGCACTGTATCCATACGCCCATTTCCCGGCCAACTGCTGATTGACATAAACACAAGGCTCACTCATGGCACCATCAAAATGCAAGATTGCTTTCTGATAAAGGGCTGGAGTCTTGAATCGAAGGACATAATAGCCCCGACCAATCCAGGGAAGGGAACCTGTCCTTCCCGTTTTCTCAGTCTTTACCTTCTCGCCATTCTGTTCGATGGCAACCGTCTGCAAGTCCCATTTCTTGTCAAAGGGACCTCCGATAGCCCAGTCATGGGGTATTCGTACCTTTTCCCAATGGACGCTATCCCTGGAGAACAACCACCCATCGGATAAATACACTTCCTTACGCACCTGCGCAAAAGACGCCGAGACTCCACAAAGGAGACCCAGAATAAGTAAACTTTTCTTCATAAGTATTTTCATTCATGATTTTATTCCACCACATACCAAGTATATTCCCCTGCCGGTATCTTCACCTGTAAGGTAACATTTTTATCACAGTCCAAGGCATACGCTACGGGACTACCCTCCCGTTCCCGGATGGAAGCCTTCCCTTCTAGTCCAGTATAATACAGTGGCAAGGTAATCGTACGCACCATTTCCTTGTCCGTTGGATTAAAGAACAGAGCCAAAGCCTTCTCTCGGCAATAAGGATTCACGTGCATGATACCATCCCAGTCCTGTGCATCCGGCTTGCGGAGGTGGATAATGTCACTGTTCAAGATCGTCCGGTATTTCTTGTACCAAGCGATCACGTCGCAGACTACCTTCTTGGTTTCCTCCGTATCATAGAGCCGAGGACCACGATAACACGCCTGGACGCCTGCGCCATAGTTTTGCACCATTTGCATACGATATTGATAAAGATGCTCACTCAAGGGTTCCATGGTAGCAGCGGCACCTCCCCCATGATACTGGACCAGGGGAACGAAACTCCAAAGAGACGAAGGGATGCGGTTCCAAGTACAGTCATAGTTCAACTGCCGGGTATGGATCATCTGCCGGTCACGAGGCAATGACCAGTTGTCTTCCCGGTAACCAATGCTCACCTTCGTGGAACCATTCAGGAAATAGAAGTCTGGCACATTAAGATAGATGCCCTTTGAGCATAACCGATGGTAGAAAGAAGTGATCTCTTCGAATTGGCTCCATTGAGAGTCAGCAAGTCCTTGATGGAAGGCATGACGGGTAGAGGCGCACACGTCACCAGGATAAGAGCCATCATGTTCCAAGCAAGTAATCCCTGTTTCAGCAAGGAACTTCTCCAGTTTGGCAAAATAATCATGCCCCCAAGTTGTGCTTAGGCAAGGAGAATGCCCGAATCGGGCACCATCCGTACGCCCCGTCTTAGGGTCGACAACATCCACACTGTCGGCCACGCTCCTACTTGCCAACAAGGAATAGCATCCCATCTCGATGCCCCTTTTACGGGCATAGTCAACGAATTTCTTATATTTCGCGATGTTCTTCTTGGAGACATCCTCTGCATTCAAGCCAGAGCCGAAACTGAAGATGATCATCTCATACCCTGTGGCTGCGCACTGATCCACGGCACGGTAGACATCTTCCGGTTTCGTAGAAGTCAAATGCAGGAAGATCGGGTTCTGCGTCGTCCAAGGAGCGATGTCACGATAGAAATGGCGGGTAAACAGGCCCTTCCTCTCCCTATCATAACTGTCAAAAGGCATCTCATAGACATGGAAAGAAGAAAACGTGCTACCGGGAGCCACGCTTTGGGCAGGTCCGATCCGTGGTGACACATCAAGGATGCACCTCGTTTTCATCGAATAATTTCGCTGAGAGGTATAAGCAGGGTCTTCCACCCAATGTTCAGTGATGTCCGTTTCTTTCTCCGTGAAACTACCCCCGCATGCATAATCACTTTCCACATGGACATTGGGAAGCAAAAACGTAGAAGGATCCCCTCCACTCAACGACTCCGGCTCGGCAAAAGAGAGGTATTCCAATTGTAGGGAGTCTATACGAATGGCTGTCGCCCCACCATTTACGATTTCCAATCCTTTCCGGATGACAGGCAGATGATCATAGACTCCTAAGTGGAGTCTCACCGTTACATCCTCGAAATTGCCAGTACCACGAAGCGTAAACATCACTTCCTTGCCCGAAGCCTGTTCTGTGTTCAGTGCCCATCTGACGGGATGCCATGACACGGTAGGCTGCATATCCCTAATCTCAAAGTCTTCCAACACGAATGATCCAGGGATCGTTCGCATGCTGTCTATCCACTGAGGAAGAAGGTATCCCCTTTCTGGTTGCCCCGCCAGGCCACCAATTGAGCATTGCTTGCCATTCAAGGTAATCGTTCCTTCAGGACTAACAGCCCGCAACATCCTTTCTCCCGTCATCCGGTTGACATAATCTGTCGTGGCCAGATTGGGGAACAATCGGAAGGTACGCCATAGCATCCCATTGGCAATGATCAGGCTCTTGCCATCTGAGGAAGCATAGATACCGGCATGAGACCGTTCAGGATGCACCAGCCAATCATAACTGGTTTTGGTAGAAGCCAGTCCGGTAAAGACCGGCAAGGACGAAAGTTTCTTTTCCATCTTCCTTTGAGAGGCAAGGGAGACAACTCCCTCTGGTGTTTCTTTTGAAAAACCTGCCACACAAACAGATAGTAACAGGCACAGTAGTAATATTTTTTTCATGTTGATTGGTTCGAGTAAAGTAGATAAGGCGATATGCCTTATTCTTAATAACGTAATCTTTGCCATAAAGTTGTGGGCATCTCCATAATTAATTCCATATAAGAAAGGAAATCTTCATGTAGGACCACATTGGCAGATGATGATCAAGGCTCTGGATCAGAGTAGCCAATATCAGAGAAAGGAATCATTCCGAAATCCTTTATCTTGCGATAAAGCTCTGCGTCCGGAGAGATTCCTTTTAATGGATCTGCAGGATCAATAAAACCTGGTTGTTGATTAGTCGTCCAATTATTATACATTTCTAACCATTCTGTTTTCCCATCTACAACATCCCCGATCTGATAAAATAGATTGCCATCTATGATATTATCATGCGGCAATGCTGCATTCTTCTTCCAATATACAGCAATAAAAGGATAAGATTGACGATAAGGAGGTTGATCATATTTGACTTTTGCAAGGCGTTGGTCAATAATCCCGCCCTTTGCGATCATCCTTTTTCCCCAATTAGTCATACGTGCGTCAATATGTATAGCGACAGGAGAATTCATGATAATGTTATGATAAAAGTGATTGTAATGTCCTCCTCCAATCAATATCGGCATAGTACCACTATGATACAAGATATTACCATATACTTGAGCTCCACATTCACCATCATCATAATAAACTGCAGTGACGCGATGCTTTTCCCCTAAATGATGTATATAGCAGTAACGTATGATAGAACCGAGAGAAGAAGGATCCCTTCCACAATAGATTGCACCTTGGTCATCGATTTCCTCGCATACGTGATGAATATTGCATTTCTCAATCAGATGATCATTCCCTTGAAACAGAATCGCCATGCTGGGTGCATGATAGATATCACATTTCGACACTTTATTACCCACCCCATCGATCCAGATCCCGGGACGGTAAGCCTTTTCTATTCGGTTAAAGTCATGAATGCAGCAGTTCTCGACATAATTGCCAGCCGGTGTTAGTGTACGACGATCTCCTCCACCTAAGCTAATACCACCTGCACCAACATGATAGATACGGCAATCAATGATCCCATTACCCGATCCAGCATGACGGTTGTATAGGATGTCATCATAAATATGTTCCTTTAGATGCCCAATTGCCGTGTAACCTGTTAAGGTCTTGTCAGCATTCGTATCCGATTTAAGATAGCCTTGCCCTCCGCAGATACCGACACCACCCATATTCTTAATCGTGCAATTACGAATGATCGCATGTTTTGTATTTTCCATATAAATACCAATGCCACGCCCATAAGCGAATGTGATTCCTTTAATAAGGACATTGCTACAATCTTGGATAGACAATAAAGGCTGCCCAATCATAGAAATCGTCACCTCTTTACGATCTGTTGGCAACATGCACATATATATTTTCTGATGCGTACTATCAATCATGTACTCTCCAATCGTGTCCAACTCCTCAAGGACATTCAAAGCATACCAACGACGGAAAGAGGCTCCAGTCATGAATCCATAATGAGTGGACTGAGCCGCATGGATTTCTTTGGAGATCGTATCGATACCCGACACCTTTATCATATCGTCAGCATAACCATGGGCGAAATAACCTGCGATCCAAAGGTCCTTTATGTTTTTCCACCTGCGAGGTTCTTCCTCATGATACCCAAATATCGGCAATGAACCTTGGAGACCAGAAGATTTAATTTTTCCGATCAGGACTGTTGAGTCATTGGGTCATCTACATAAATGGAATGGAGCCTGATTGACAAAGACTTCTGTCCAGGAAGGGATACTTACCCTTGCAAATCCTACGGGATGCAATCCATAAAGCGGCAACTGATGCCGCTGGAAATCGATCTCATAAACATTCTTTCTTGAAGACTTCCGTATCCTACTTAATATCCCTTTGTCTTTAACCTTTTTGAGTAAGGATGAATTCAATGTCTTGCCACCAGAGATACACACTTGCTCATGATGATAAGCCTTCATCTCTACATTGTCCTTTCTTAGGATGAGAGGCTGTTTCAGTTCATAAACACCTCCTCTTATCAAAATACTCACATGATGGAAAGGGGCTCTTTGGGCTAACTCCAATGCCTTTTCCACTGATCTTAAAGGATGAGACAAGGACCCGTCTGCCTGATCATGACCAGTTGTGGACACATAAATACGGCAGGAATCAGCCGCTTTTAACGTAGGGGCAGACATGAGCATCAACCCTAAAAACAAATACCGTATGATGTCTTTCATCATATTTTCTATCCTCTCCATCATTAATTCAACGGCTGAAGGTGAATGGCAACGCCTCCTGAAGCAGGAAGTTTGAAACGCAACTTGCTCTTCTTATTGATCTTTTTCTTCTCCACAAGGACATGAGTACGCGTCTTGACAGCCTTCCCGCCATCAGTATATATTTCTGCCAAATATGGCTTATTGCCATCCAAGAAATCCAAACTGATGGTAATCTCACGGCTATCATTGTTGGTAATGGCCCCGACGAACCATTCCTTCCCATGACGACGCGCCATACTAATATACTGCCCGGGAGCACCTTCAAGGACCTTCGTATCATCCCATGTCGTGTATAAGTCATCAAAGAACTTCAGTTCCGGTTCATCATGGCAGTCGGAGGGTTTGTCATACCAATAGAGGAATTGAAGAGGACTATAATAAATCATAGAAAGCGCAAGTTGATGTGCAGGCGTTGTCTTAAGAAGCCTCAGATGAGAGGGAGTCGTTGACCGCTCTCCATTCAAGCGCGCATAGTCTTGCTGGTAATAACAGATCGTATAATCAGCAGCGCCAGACACGAAACGAGTAAAAGGCAGGATGGTATTCGTGGTTGCATCGGGAAATTCCTCATTCCCTCTGATCCCCTCCTGGGTCAGGAGGTTCGGGTAAGTACGAGAGAAACCCGTAGGACGGTATTCGTCATGGATATCAACCATCAAGCCATACTTCGCACATTTCTTGACGGCTTCATGCAACCATCTCGTCCAAGTCTGAGACCCGACCTCAACAAAGCCAAATTTAATGCCACTGACTCCCCACTGCTTGTATAGAGGCAGGATATCATCCAACTGTTGTTCTAAAGCCCGCATGTTTACGTAAAGGAAGACCCCTACCCCTTTGCTCTTTGCATATTTGATGGCTTCCATGAGATCAAGGGCATGAGGATCAGGGTTTCTTCGGGGATCCAACGTAACAATAGTGGCATCCGAGCTTCTGTCATCTTCTGCTCCATACCAACCAGCATCAAAGTGAATATATTGAAGATGATGCTTAACGGCAAAGTCGACAAGGGATTTTGCCCCGGTCGTAGACAACGTTACTTCGCGCATCACCTTGCCGGGACGGATCCAAGAAGGATCCTTTATCTTGCAGGGGTCATTTAAATTCTGGAAAATATCATTGTTCTCCAAGATGTCCCCGGCTCTCTTCGCACACATGATGACACGCCAAGGCGTAGAATAAGGAGCGATATCCTCCACTACTCCATACATGGATGTCCTGATCGTGTTCTCTTCTCCTTCCTTAAGCTTGAACTTTGTCCTGCAATAATCCGTCATCTTTGCTTCCCCCAAACAAACATAGACGCCATTCGGCTCCTTCAAAAGCAGCGGTCGTTCTGCCTCGCAATCCCAGTTTTTCAAGGGCAAAAGACGATAATTGGACTGTGCGTATGAGGCAACATAAGCCATTGTACCTTCTGGGGCGACAAATTGAGTGTATTCATCAGAAATATAAAGATATTCCGATGAGGCAAAATGATATTGGAAGGCAATGCCCTCATCATAGGCTCGTACGATAAGGTTCAGCTCCTTCGCTACTTGCTTTTTCTTGATGATGAGCTTCCACTCCACATAATCATCCTTCACCGTACTCCTTTCCCCATACACGGGATGCCATGATTGATGATAGGATTTACTGACTGCGTCCTGGATGGACAAGCCAGATTGCCAGTCCGTATTTGCCTTAATGCCTAACTGGGAAGACTTGATGACATCCTCCCCTTGCCATTGGAGATGATAGCGAAGCACACCTCCTTCATCACTGACGGAAAAAAGATAATTCCCATTTGGCGAGGTGATATCCACAACTTTCGCGTTTATCATCTGCACCGAAATCATTGCCATCCCTAAGATGATGTGTCTTAATAGCTTCATATATAAAATTCTCTTACACATTAAACGTCATTTAGTATAGTATCTGCCACACACAGAAGAGTGGCAGATACCGATTGCTAATCATATTGTATTATTCATAACCAGGATTTTGAACAAGTCCCCCTTCTTTATTTGCCTCTATTTCCCTATTGGGAATAGGAAGCTTGTTTATGTGATCATCTAATTGATAACCTGCTTGCTTTACCTTCTCATTATATTTCATTAGGTATTCCGACAACTTATTCATTCTCATTAATGTATTAAGTCTATAGTCTTCCATTAGCAGTTCCCTTGCCCTTTCATCCAATATCAAATCCAAAGAAACATCATCTGCTGTTATTGGTTTAGCATGCGCACGCAAACGCAGAATATTAATATCATTTGCCGCAGATTCTTTATCACCAGAAAGGAAATATGCCTCTGCCCGCAACAAATATGTTTCAGCAAGTCTCATAATATACCAATCTTTAAAGATTCTCCCCTGATCATGCTTCTCACCACTTGTCGGATCCGTCCCTAACCCATGATGAATTGCAGTTACTACCTTTATATAAATTGGCTGACAGATTTTATAATAATCAGAGGGATCGCCTAAATTATCTTTTGTTATCTTCTGTCCATAAAATCTACTTGATGGATTCGTCCAGTAGTATTCCCTTCTTACATTATATGTAGAATTCCGAATATCACTGTTTTCCTCATTTTTATATTTCCAAATATCATTCGCAGCATAACCGGTTAGGGATAATTGATCAACTGGTCTACCACCTAAAGTATCTTTGAGCCAGTTCACTTTACCATCAGCATCTTTTAACCATTCCCATCCTACGCCAAAATATCTCTCCATGACAAAATTGCCACCACTTCTAGTTGTATTGCCACCACCAACAGCATCAACATCAAACTGCACGTTCCATATACATTCCTTATTTCCATCAATACGGTTAAAATTTCCTTCCCGGAAGAGATCCCAATAAACATCTCCCCATGGTTCTTTTGGACCTAGATAATCCCAACCATTAAATGTAAAATCTTTATAAATTCCAAATCGTTCTGTCATTAAAGACATAGCAGGATTATTGATGACTGCAGATGCTTGATCTATAGCCCCCTGATAGTCTTTTAAACATATTAAGATTTCGCTCAACAGATGTTGTGCTGCTACTTTTGATGCTCTACCGCCAATTTGCTCGTCAATATCAGGCATCCATTGTATTGCAAAAAGCAAATCTTCTTTGCATAAATTATAGACATCTTCTTGCGAGGAATTCGAATAATTGTAAACGGGAGATGTTGTCTCTTTTGTTACTATTGGAACATTCCCCCACATATTAGCCAAAAAACGATAGCAGAAAGCCCTTAAGAACTTTGCCTCACCAACGATTGCATTTTTCTCAGCATCATTTGTCCAGCTAGCTTCCGGCTTGTCTGCTCTGTCTATGATAACATTACATTGGTATATCATACTATATAGTCTTGACCACCATTTCAATGAAAATCCATTATCAGCATTAATTGTATTCCAATTAAAATATTCTGTCCAAGTTTTTTCTGAAGAACGAGGCTCATAAAGATCTACATCTACTCCAAACATATCATAATTCGACCAACTATCCGTTGTAGCATAGAAGTCAGTTCTTATATCTTTATATATATTACTCAAAGCCGCAACAAATCCCTTTTTGTCCACATACGAGTTCTCTGGCGTCAAGAAATCCTTTGGCTTTTCCGTTAATATATCATCACTGCAAGCTGTCAAAAAAATAATTATGCTTACTAATAATATTATTTTTTTCATAATTCTAAATTAGAAATTAAACATTAGGGTCATCAAATATGTTCGAATAGAAGGCACTGCGCTATCAACTAAACCTTGATTAGTCTCAGGATCCAATCCATGCCAATGCGGAGCAAAGGTTAAAAGATTATCCGCACTTAAAGTTACAACTGTCTTATTTAAACCAACAGTCTTTGCAACCTTAGTAAGATCATAACTCAAAGCTAATTTTTGCAACTTAATAAAACTCCTATCAAAATACTTCGTCCCTTTGTATCTTGCATTCTTGTTATAATCTGGGCGAGGGTAAATGGCATCCGTATTCGTAGGCGTCCAATAATCATATACATAATGATTAATATTATAGTTATTACAATAGCCATCTCTATAGGGAGTATTTGATCCAGACAAGTAATATCCATTGCCACCCCAAATGGAATTAATGTAAACCATCAAAGACAGCTCCTTATAATGGAACGTATTTGTTAAGCTCCATCTAAAATTAGGATTTGTTTTGCCTATAAACTGGCGGTCTTTGACCGAAGTGATCTTTCCGTCACCATCAACATCTTCCAATTTATAATCCCCAGGACGCATTCCCTGCATAATAGTTCCATCATCCTCATCACTTTGCTGCCACATACCTATGACTCTATACGTATATATTGTACCTAAAGATCTACCAATAAAGTAGCCAGAACTTATCAGATCATCTTCTTTTCCATCTCCATCATTGTCTTCACCCAGAATGGTAACAACCTTGTTTCTATTCAGGGAAAATGCGAAATCACTATCCCAACTAAAAGTTTTTCCTTTAACATTTAGCGAATGCAAAGAGATCTCCAAGCCTTTATTTCTAATCTTCCCTATATTAGACTTTATAGATGACTTACCTGAAATATAAGGTATTGATAAATTAAACAATAAATCCTTTGTATTTGTTATATAAGCATCAATACTTCCGGACAGTCTTTCTCCAAACAAAGAGAAATCAAGTCCTACATTTGTACCTGTAGTCTTTTCCCATCCAAGATTATCTAAAGCAAAAGAGGAAATATATTGCGTAATAGCATATTTATCCTGACCAGCATAAATGTATTTATCAGTAGAAACTTTTGCTAAAGTACTATAAGGACTAATTGATTGGTTTCCATTAGAGCCATAAGAAAGACGAACTGCTAAATTATCTATGAAATCAGCATGCTTCATAAAATCTTCTTTAGTTATGTTCCAATTCAAACCACCAGAAGCAAAAGTCCCCCATTTTTTATTCTTACTAAATGCAGAACATCCATCTCTTCTGACTGTACCTGTTACAGAATACTTATGGTTATAAGTATATGTGCCACGAGCCATATAGCCAATATCCGCACTACTACCCGCTCCTGAATATGTCTTTTGTATCTTGCCATCTTCCAAAGAATTATACCCCAACACCGTATTATCGAAATCTTCAGCATAAGCCTCTGTACTATCATAAGTATTGCGCTCGCGAGAATAAAGCAGTGTTATATCTATATTATGTTTATTTGCAAAAGTATTATTATACTTGATAATGTTATCAAGCAGAGTGTTATAGTTCTTACCATGCCGACGATCACCTACTCCATTTTTACCAATTCCATTTGTCGTGTTCTCATCATAGAAATAATAATCTCTGCTAAATCGAAGATTATTGGAGAAAGTCATTGTATACGATAGACCTTTTATCCAAGGGCACTTCACCGTCATATCAAAAATAGCATCAAGATTATAATATTTCTCTAAATTAGCTGTTTCCATACTCCAATAAGGGCTTTCGAAAGAGGTAGTGGTTTGTGGGAACTCTAAATAATTCCCATTTTCATCTTTCATTGAAGCATAGGGACTAGTATGACAAACTTGAACCATATCTGGCGTAGAACCAGAATAATCACGATAGCTAAAAAATGTTTTAATGCCTGTTGTTAGCCAACTTGTAAGATTTGAGGACACATTAATTCTTCCTGCAAAGTTCTTATAGTTATCATTCAGAACAACACCATGCTGATTTGTTATATTTGCGGAAATATAATAGTTAAATTTATCTGTACTATTTGATACACTTAAATTGGATTTGAAAGCGAATGCGTTCTGACTAAAAAGACTGTATGGGTCAGTAATTGTTGCTTGATGATCAGAGGTAGCCTCATAATTCTTTTGCTCAATTGGCTGTAAATACATCGTAATTTTTCCAGGATCAGCCTCTTGACCATTGGCAGTCCTGATATCCAAAATTCTCTGCAAATACCCTTTTGCATCATAAAGTTTTGGACGCTTTAATTCATTTGAGATACCATACGATATATTTGCATTAAAAACAGGCTTTCCATCTTTGCTTCTGCCACGCTTTGTTTGAATAAGGATAACACCATTTGCAGAGCGCGAGCCATATACAGCAGCTGCACTAGCGTCCTTCAATACAGAGAAAGACTCTATGTCATCCGAAGAAATGTCAGCAAGAGATCCCGAATAAATAGCGCCATCTACAACGATTAATGGAGTATTTCCACTTGTTGAATTTTGCCCTCGAATAGAATAACTACCTACAGCACCGGCTGAATTTATTCCGCCAATATTTAGCCCTGGGATCGTTCCCTTTAAAGTTTCCATAATATTGTTAGTAGGTACAATATTATAAGTATCTAAATCTGCTTTAGCAATAGCTCCTGTTATTGCTTGGCGATTTTGTGTACCATATCCTACTACGACTACATCACTGAGCACCTTTATATCTGGCTTCAATATAACATACATGTCCTTTTCAGGTTGTGTCATTATTGAAGCATAGCCTATATATGAGATTGTTAACTCATTACCCGGGGTTGCATCCAGCGAGAAATTACCATCAACATCGGTAATTGTTGCCAGATGAGTGCCTTTTACTGTAACCGTCGCCCCAATGATAGGCTCACCTTTCTCATCAACTACACGTCCGGTGATCTTTATCTGATGACCGTTAACCGCTGGATTTGGCTTTTCTTTGGTTGAGGGACGCTGGACAGCCTTCTTCTTGACTGCGATCGTGGTACCACTAATGACATATTCTACATCCTCACCTTGTAAGATCTGTGCAACTACGTCTGAAACTGGAGCATTGTGGGCAGAAATATTGATACGGCGCTTTAGGTTCTTGATAGTATTAGCATCGAATACAAAGGAATATCCTGTTTGCTTCTTTAATTTGGCCATGGCTGTCTTGACCGTAATGTTATTGGCTGTCATCGTCACCCGCCTGACCTGTGCCATAGCTGAGAAGCAGAAAGCAAGCATACAGGATGCCAATACAATGGATTTTATGTTAAATTGACTCATCATAAGTTGTTTATTTGTAAATAACTACGTTAAATAGGTTATTAAGGGCGTATTTTTCATAAATTTGTACGCTCTATTCAAAAAACCTGAGAGGGATTATTTGAATCGTGGTAAGGGGAAGATATGGGGGTATCTTCCTCTTTTTATTTGTCTGGGGGTTTCTTTTTCTTCATCTCTTTAGGTTTAAGTTAATAATTATTGATCTAATTGGGGCTTTCAATACATAACGTATTTGCCTTTGTCATGTTTATACTTGATCTGCCCTGTGTTTGACATCGACTGAAGGATCTTGCCTAACGTGTCTTCCTTGCGATTGAAAAAGCCGTAGAACCTTACATGGTTGAGACGCTGACTTACCTCGATTTTGACCCCATAGCTCCGAGAGAGTATCTTGGCAATTTCCGGAATGCTCATGTTCTCAAAGTAAAGGTCGTTCATCTCTGACCTGTCTTCTGCATCAAGAACGTTGCGATAGAACTTCATCTCACCAGTTCGCTTATCCAGCATCATACGATCACCCGAATGGAGGATATATCCACCGTGATGGGACAGTCGGTTGTCCAAGCCAGCCTTCCCCGCAAATAGGTCGACACTCACCACATCATCGTCTTGATAGCTGCGGACATCGAATTCTGTTCCTAAATCGCTTACAACTAGCTCAGAGGTATATACCTTGAACGGCATTTTCTCTTGGTGCTTCACTTTGAAGTATCCTTCCCCTTGAAGAAAGACATTCCTGTCCGTAATCCCATAGCCTTGGGAATAACGAAGAGTTGACCCACTATTTAATTTGACTTCCGTACTATCTGGCAAGACAAGATTCAACTGTGATCCATCGGGGGCTTCCATGGCAATCGAAGAGAATTTTGACTCCACATTGGTGGTAATCACATGGTAACTGACCCAGGGAATGAGGATCACGAGGAAAATAGCCGCAGCAACCACAACCTTCATCCACAACGGTATCGACCTCAAAAGAGCCGCTTCCTCCCCATCTTCCAAGGGCTGAGTGTCCTCATCCTCTACTCGACTTAAGAAGCGTTGGAATGCTGCCTCGACATCAATATGATGAGGATTTGCTTCTACTTCCATGGCAAACAGCGACTGAACACGCTTGTAGGCATAGTCACGATTTGCTTCTGAAGCATCTGTCCAATGCTTTAATGCCGCTAAATCGACTTCCGTAATACTCCCATCAACCATAGCAACAATCCAACTGTCTATGTCATGAATATCTCTGTCCATACTCATTAATAACAACACAATTTAAAGAAAAAGGGATAAAATAATCCGTGTTTTTTTCATATACGATTGAACATCAGCTGATTCCCTGGGTTAAAATCAGCAAAACGAACAACTCTCCCAAGGCATCAGACAATATTTGCAAGGCTTTTTTCATGTGGTATTTGACTGTCGGCACTGACACTCCGCATTCTTTTGCGATCTCATCATACTTTTTGTTCTCACGGCGACTTAACAGGAATATCCTCTTAGTCAGTTCCGGCATGCTCCCGACTGTATCACTGACTTTCTGTTCCATCTCTTGGACAATCAACTGTCCTAATGGATGAGTGCTGTCAAAGAGGGAAGAGAAATACCAACCAATGTTCTCTGCCGTGATCGAAACGGAATGTTGCCCGTTCCGATAGCCAACAGATCGTAAAACATTCAGGCTGCGGCGATGAACGGAAACCGCAAGGTATTTCTTTAGGGAATCTGTCTCAATGTCTTGACGGTGATGCCAAATATATATCATGACATCATCCGTCACCTCTTCGGCTAACAGAATGTCCCCCAACAGGTGCATGGCTATATAGCATAAGGGCTTATAATATTTCTGATAAAGGCTGTTGAATGCCTTCATATCACCTTTCTTGATTCCTATAAGCAAAGGATCTGTCATTGATATTAAATCGTTGATTGGTTGAACTCGTTGATATGATACTGCAAAAGTAATAAATCCACTGCCGATAAACAAATTTATCTTGGGATATTTCTTGAAATAACGTTACTTTCATCCCTACCATACAGTTTGTTGCATCTTCTCATAAGTCACGCTGCACCTCGGATACAAAAATAAAACTGGTTTTATTTTGTATTTCTCCTGATTTGCTGTATCTTTGCAAAATCAGACCTTGGCAACAAGCACAGACGACATCATATCCCGGAATTGCCTTGGGCTGGTAAGGTATCATGATAAATATAAGAATTACGTTATGAAGAGAATTTTAGTTATTTTGGCATGGATCACACTGTTCCTTCCGGTCAACGCGATGGATCCAGTTAAGAAATGGGGGCAGTTGCAGGTAATTGGCAACCAGCTCTGCAGTGAGAATGGTAGTCCCGTAGTATTGCGCGGCGTAAGCTTGGGATGGCATAACCTATGGCCACGATTTTATAACCGAGAGGTCGTTTCATGGTTGAAGAACGATTGGAACGCTACTGTTATCCGCGCTGCCATGGGCATCCTGATTGAGGATAACTACTTGGACAATCCCCAGTTTGCTCTAAAATGCATGAAGCCCGTCATCGAATCTGCCATCGCCAACGGCATCTATGTCATCATCGACTGGCACTCCCATAAGCTGTGCACACAACAGGCCGTAGAGTTCTTTGGGGCAATGGCGCATCAATATGGCAAGCATCCAAACATTATCTATGAGATATACAACGAGCCCGTAAACGATTCTTGGGACACGCTAAAGGTATATGCCCAACGAGTGATCAAGGAAATCCGCAAGTATGACAAGAAGAACATTGTCCTCGTGGGATGCCCTCATTGGGACCAGGACATCGACCTTGTGGCAAAGAGTCCTCTAAAAGGATTCAAAAATATCATGTACACCGTGCATTTTTATGCCGCCACACACAAGGCTGAACTGCGCGACAAGGTGGTGAATGCCATTCGTCAGGGTATTCCAGTGTTCATTTCCGAGAGTGGTGCAACGGAGGCTTCAGGTGACGGGAAGATCGATTACGCTGAATGGCAGAAATGGATTGACATGGAGGAAGCCAATAGAATCAGTTGGATCATGTGGTCGATCTCCGATAAAAACGAATCTTGTTCGATGCTGCTTCCCAGAGCCGCATCCCGTGGGGGATGGCAAGACGATGTCATCAAACCGTATGGGAGGAAAACACGAGAATACCTACGACAGTTGAACACTGTCTACGACGAATAGGCAGGCATAGTCAGCGACGTTGCAAGAAGTGACCTTTCGCCTTGTTAAAGACGACCTTTCGCCTTACAAAAGATGACCTATTAGACGACGATAGGTGACCTTTTGCAAGGCGGATCTGGTCTCGGTATCAGATCTGCCCGACATGGAGCACGGACGGATCAAAGGAGCGGGTGTCTTTCACGCAAGTATAGAGCATCAGCTCCGTGAGCTGATGATGCATTTCTGTGATTTTCCTTACCACTCCGTCCTTGCCTTCCTTCAGAAGAGGTTTCAGGATTGAGCGACCGGGAGCCACGGCATCCGCGCCCATTGCCAATGCCTTATAGGCATCATAACCAGTATCGATATGGCAATCGCAGAAGACTGCCATTCCGCTTCCCTGCAAAGCCTGCTTAATCTGGGGCAGCATGGCTACCGGTGGCATGCCAAATGGGATGCGCCCATGATGGTGGGAGACGAGGACGGCACTGCATCCTGCTTCCTTGCATTTCAAGGCATCCTGCACAGACAGCACTCCTTTCGCCACGAAAGGGACATGAGCTGCTGCCACATACCGGCGAAGGTCATCTAACAAGATGGGTCCCAAGGCGAAGCCATCTGGGCAATCATACTGGCCATCCTTGCCGGGCACATGGTCGATATCAATGCCCACGGCGACAGCCCCATGCTTTTCGGCAAAGTCGATCTGCTCCAAGATTCTGTCATGGTCGGCAAAGGGCTTGATAATCCTCACCGTTTTCGCGCCTACAGCGGCAATATCCTCATATTCCTCGTCAGGTTCCATCCCCACGAAGTTCAGCATGTTGAGTTGTCGCGCTGCCTCTGCATATTCCAGCATGGGCTTACGACCGTCCTTCATCACCTTATTTAAATGAGAGAAGGCAGGCATCATCAACGGACTGGCAAAAGAATGCCCGAAGATCTCCGTCCGAAGATCAGGCATGACTGCATCGATTGCTCGCATTTCTACCAAAATATGGTCGAGGTATTGCCGGGTATGCACATTCGCATCATCCGGTCGACCGCTTGTCACCGGTATCATCCCTTTCGGACCGGGCCATGTCATGTTATTTTCTTGATCCATAATTTCCTTTCTTTATTATATCTTCATCATCTAATTGAAAGAAGTGCCTGATCGTGGTCACCGTGTTCTGGCGACCGGAACCACTATCGATGGGAATACTGTCTGATTCTCCTGAGGGCACGGTCGCGAATCTGGCGTATGTCGTTGATCAGAAGTATCTGTTTCTTGTTCATATCTTCGATGAAATACAGTGCAAAGGTAGTAAAAACTATAAAGATAGGAAAGTAAAAGCCACGAAAAGTTCTGTGATTCCGATAAATGACGAGGCTTGTCGCTTGAAGGCGGAGAGGCGAGGATAGGAAAAGGAGTTGTGAGAATGTGAACGAACACAATGGACACGATGATTAAAATACACAAAAAGAGTGTAAAACGTTTTGCGGTCTCAAAGATTAATCGTAATTTCGTACAAGAATTTAAATCCTATACCCTAAGAAACA
>CAJLYG010000020.1 GCA_905210845.1 uncultured Prevotella sp. | reverse complement strand
GAAACCGGTCAGGTGAGTGGCGCCTTCTATGGTGTTGATATTGTTGACGTAGGAATGGATGTTCTCCGAGTAATCCGTATTGTACATGATGGCCACCTCGATAGGGATACCCTGCTTCTCTGTCTTCAGGTAGATGACATCGTCGAACAGGTGGGTGCGATGGCGGTCTACGTAGCGGACGAACTCCTTCAGACCGTCTTTGGCATGGAAAATCTCCTGATGTGTCTTGCCATCTTCATCCGGACGGAGGTCAGTTAACGTGATCTTGATACCCGCATTCAGGTAAGCCAACTCCCGCATACGGCTTGCCACGATATCCCATTTGAAATTGGTCGTAGTGAAAATCGTGGGGTCTGGCCAGAACTGCTGGCGCGTACCGCGTAGCTCTGTGGAGCCGATGACCTTCACAGGGTAGAGGGGCTTTCCCTTCTCGTATTCCTGCTGGTAGATCTTTCCATCCCGGAAGACCTGTGACTTCATGTGGGTAGACAGGGCGTTCACACAGCTTACGCCCACGCCATGCAGACCACCGCTGACCTTGTAAGAGCCCTTGTCGAACTTTCCTCCTGCGTGCAGGACCGTCATTACCACTTCCAATGCCGACTTATGCAGCTTCTTGTGCTCATCGACAGGAATGCCACGACCGTCATCTTGTACGGTAATGGAGCCATCTGCGTTGATGGTGACCTCGATGTTCTTACAGAAACCGGCCATTGCCTCATCAATAGAGTTGTCGACGGTCTCGTTGATCAGATGATGAAGTCCCTTCTCACTGATGTCACCAATATACATTGCCGGACGCTTTCTTACGGCTTCAAGCCCTTCGAGCACCTGGATGTTTTTGGCTGAATAGTTATTTTCTACGTTCTGATTTTCTGCCATTTTTGATTTATGTCTTAATAACGTGCAAAGATACTAAAAATCTTGCACATAATGAAAGAATTCCTTCCTAAAAATGACTAAAACTGATTGGCTCGCGATGGCGTGTGCCATGTGTTTCAGACGCGTTATCTGCGGCTTTCCAATCGGTCATCTCCAGCCTCCCAATCGGTCATCTTTTAGCGTGTGAAAGATTATCTCCTGCAAGGTGAAAGGTTATCTCCTGCAAGACGAAAGGCCATCTCTTGAAAAAGTCCCTGTAGCTGCCTTGTATGCGATGGGTTAATAACATGATTTGGAAAGGCTTGATGCCGTGTCGTCTGTGGGCACCAGTGCCATGGAAAGGGAAAGTGAGTCTGAATTTCTTGGGCATTTATTTTGTTTTTTACTTGGTTTGCATTACTTTTGCAGAAGTATGGGTAAGATTCGCTGTTATATATTGTACTTGTTCTTGTGGTGGGTATGTCCGTCTTTTGCTGGAGTCAACTTTTTCGATACCCAGGCATTTTCGATGAGGCGTGTGCAGGGAGATTGCGCTTTTACGGCTAAGGTCGAGTTTCCCGTGTCGGGTTGCGCGGTCGCGGTGGACAGTGCCAGGCATTGGATCTGTGAGGTGTTGGGTGTTAATGCTCCGTCCCGGCTTGATGCCACGGATTTCAGCAGTCTCCTGCAATTAAGCTGTGAACAGTATCTTGCTGACGGCAATAGCGGTTCCCGGTCTGTGGAGATATACCGCGGGTATGAGGATGAAGATTGCGTGACTTTCGAGAGTATGGTCAAGGATAAGGATACGGAGACCTGGACGTCTGCCGACTGTGCCACGTTCAGCAAGAAAGATGGGCATCGTCTTTCCGTGGCTGAGATCTTCAAGTGCGATGACCAACAGATCAAGTCGTTGATGTGGCGATATAAGGGAAAGTTGCAGACTGGCGTCCAGAAACCTGAGGAATTAGTGATTGGGAACGCAGGTTATATAGATGGTTGGGTGATCGTGATTGGTCCTGCCGACCATTGCCTGGGTGCGGAATACCGCTTGCGCTATCCTGAAGTGGAACCTTACTTGCGCTTGGGCGCGAACGGGCGGTATTATTCTGATCGTTGACCCATACGTTTAAAGGCCGTATCCAGAGGATACGACCTTTATGATCGGTTCAAGCAAGGCGGGATTATCCCAACTTGTTGATATGCTGGCACAAACTTGCCTTCAAGTTTGCAGCTTTGTTCTTATGAATAATATTGGTCTTAGCCAGCTTATCCAACATCTTCTGAACTGCTGGATACAGCTTTGCTGCCTCGTCCTTGTCAGTTGTTGCACGCAGCTTACGAACTGCATTACGCATTGTCTTTGCATAATATTTATTGTGCAGAGTCCTTGTCTTTGTCTGACGGATTCTCTTTACTGATGATTTGTGATTTGCCATCTTACTATTTATTATTTTTATTTATTTGTAGTCCCTAGCAGAATCGAACTGCTCTTTAGAGAATGAAAATCTCTCGTCCTAACCGATAGACGAAGGGACCATTGGCTGATTTTGCGGGTGCAAAGTTAGCCCATTTTATTGAATTGTGCAAATTTTCAGGTAAAAATTTTCTCTAAATGCTTGTTTTTTAGTAATTTTGGAGCCTTGGAGGGGTGCTATGCAGATAAATACCAAGGCAATTGTATTGCATTTTATCAAATATGGGGAGTCACAGGTCATTGTGGATCTCTTTACCGAGCAGGTGGGTAGGGTGTCCTTTATTTGTCCTATCCCTAAGTCATCGAAGGGTAAGACCAAGCGGCAGTTCTTCCAACCGTTGACCATCTTGGATGTGCAATTTGATTATCGGCAGAAGATGAAGTTGCAACGCTTCAAGGATATTCGGATTGCAGAGCCGTTCTCCACGATCCCCTTTGATCCTTATAAGTTGTCCATATCCCTCTTTTGCGCCGAGTTTCTCTATCATGCTACACGTGATGAGCAAAAGAATGCGTTGCTATATGATTATGTGGAGAAAAGCATTCTTTGGTTGGACAGTGCTGTGCGTGCCTTCTCTAACTTCCATTTTGTGTTTATGTTGAGGTTGTCTCGCTTCTTGGGATTCTTCCCCAACTTGGAGGATTACCATCCTGGTAACCTTTTCGACCTGCGTAGTGGTTGTTTTGTCGGGACTGTTCCCTTGCACAAGGACTTTCTCCTGCCAGCGGATTCCGCCCAGATCCTGCTGTTGATGCGCCTTCAATATGAGACCATGCACCTGCTGAAGATTTCCCGGGAAGACAGGAACAGATGCACCGCATTGATCCTTCAATTTTACCGTCTTCATATTCCGGATTTCCCAGAACTAAAGTCATTTGATATCCTTCGGGAACTTTTCGCTTGATGGCATTGCTCAGTGGCTATCGCCTCCTTCATCAGCAAGAGCCCCACTGGACGCTCATCCCAGTGGGGCTCTTGTAGGACTTTTATGCCAATAGCTTCCTGACGATGGTCGAGATGATTTTTCCATCGGCCTTTCCCGCCAACTGCTTCGTGGCAAGTCCCATCACCTTTCCCATTTCCTTCATGCTGGTAGAGCCAGTCTGGGCGATGATGCCTTTCACGGCAGTCTCAATTTCAGCCTCAGAGAGTTGCTTGGGCAAATATTCCTCGATGACCTTTACCTGTGCCATTTCTTCCTCCGCCAGGTCAGGCCGGTTTTGCTGGTTGAACAGTTCTGCAGATTCCTTGCCCTGTTTAGCCAATTTCTGCAGGATCTTTAGAGCTGCAGCGTCCTCTAATGTGTCATTGGCTCCAGGGGCAGTCTTTGCCTCAAGGAATACCTTCTTGATGTTGCGCAAGGTTTCCAAGCGAACCTTGTCACGGGCTTTCATTGCCGTTTTGATGTCTTCGCTGACTTGTTCAAAAAGTGCCATTTGCTATTTTGTTTTATTAGGAGAAAGTGATGGTGCCCTGAATGGGTTCCTTTTTCTCTTCCTCGTTGTTGTTGATGTTTCCTGTTTTCTGGTTGCGGATGTTCTGTAACATCGTTTGCGTCCTCATGTATGTGGGCGTATTCTCGACGGCAAGGATGATGTCGTCATTGTCAAGGTCTTCGGGATGGAACAGGAAGATGTGTGGACGGCGCTTATACTGAGCCCGATTGGCATCTTTCCCATAGTATCTGTTCATGCGGTCTACTCTCTCTGCCCGTTCCTCCTCTTCCTTGGCAATCTGGTTTGCCTCTTCTTCCGTATGCTTTTTCAGGTGGTTATTCATGCCTTCTACGTCCTCAATGCCAAATCCTGTGGCAAGGATAGTAACCTTAATCTTGCCCTCCAATTCCGGGTCAAGGGCAAGGCCCCATTTGATTTCAAAGTCATTGCCGAATTTCTCCATGAATTCGTTCACGTCGTTCATCTCCTCCATCATCAATCCAGAGTTTCCCTTCTCACTGGCAAACGCGATGTTGAGCAGGATCTTCTTGGAGTTAAACACGTCGTTGTCATTCAGTAGGGGAGAGTTGAGTGCGTCCTCAATGGCTTTCTTCACTCGTCCGTCACCTTCTCCGTAGCCCGTGCTCATGATGGCAACGCCGCCGTCTTTCAAGACCGTCTTCACGTCGTTGAAGTCGAGGTTGATCAGTCCATGGATGGTAATGATCTCTGCGATACTCTTAGCAGCTACGCTCAGTGTGTCGTCAGCTTTCGCGAATGCCTCCAGGACAGTCAGGTCGGGATAGATCTTCCTCAGCCTTTCGTTGTTGATGACGAGCAAGGCGTCGACGTGCTTTGCCATCTCCTCCACGCCATCCAGAGCCTGGTCGATCTTCTTCGGACCTTCAAACCGGAAGGGGATGGTGACGATGCCTACGGTGAGGATCCCCATTTCCTTAGATACCTTCGCAATGACAGGGGCAGCGCCCGTGCCCGTTCCCCCGCCCATTCCGGCGGTGATAAATGCCATCTTGGTTCCATCATTCAGCATGTTCTTGATATCGTCAAGACTCTCTTCAGCGGCTTGCCTTGCTTTCTCAGGCTTGTTACCAGCTCCCAAACCTTCCTTTCCTAACTGCAGGTGGACAGGGACAGGAGAGTCGTTTAGAGCCTGCGCATCTGTGTTGCATAGCACGAAAGAGACATCGTGGATACCTTCACGGTACATGTGGTTGACGGCGTTGCCTCCGCCACCTCCTACACCGATCACCTTGATGATGCTGTTTTCTTTCTCCGGTTCCCCGAAGTCGACCATATTGGGTTTTATGATATTGTCTGCCATAGTTCCTTAATGATTAGTATTTGTCTTATTCCTCTTCTTGGATCATCTTCTTTCCGAAGTCCTTGATACCCTTAAAGGTTTTGTGCCAGAAGCTCTTTTCTTTCTTCCGCTCTTCTTCCTCTTGGGCTTTTTGTTCTGCTTCGCGGCGTGCCCTTTCCTCTTCTTCCTCTCTCTTCTTCCGTGCCTCTTCCTCTGCCTTTTGCTTTTCGGCTTCGGTCTGGACGACTCCCCTTCCACTGGTTTCATTCAATGGCCGTGGGTTTTTATGGAGATCAGCGGTTGTTACGGTCTTGCCTCCACTTTGTCCGAACAGGTCGTTCGTGATTTCCTCTCCTGCACAGTTCATGTCCCCCTTAGCAAGGAGCCCTAAGACTGTGTTCATCGTCCCGTCTTTGGCAGTGATGTCAGGGTTATTCGATGTGATAACCTGCGATACAAAATGAGCGATCCTGGTTTTCTGGATATGGGTATGGTTGCGGAAAGCCTGTTCGATGTTCTTCATGTTAGAGCCTCCACCTGTCAGGATAATCCCTCCCATCAGCTTATCCGTAAAGTCATTTGGAACCTGGAACCACACATTTTCTATGATCTCGCTGACCCTTGCCTCCACAATCTCAACGAACTTGCGGCTATCGAGGTGGCGTTCCTGGTCAATGGGGTAGGACAACGTATTATCAATATCGTTGTTGTCCGTATAGGCACTGCCATATTTGAGTTTCATCCTTTCCGCGTCTTGGTCCTCAATTTGCTGCGATGCTATATCCTTCGTGATATTGTTGCTTCCTAAGGGGATAACGGAGAGGTGGCGCAGGATATTCTTATAATAAATAGATACCGTAGTAGTTTCGGCTCCTAAGTCGACGAGAAGGCATCCACTACGCTTTTCCGTCTCGCTCAGGATGCTGTCTGCCAAGGCAAGGGGAGCCAGATACATTTCGGCGATGGCAATGCCTGCTTTCGTAAAGCAGTCGTTTAGGTTGCGGTAGAACGTGTTCCTCCATAGAATGTTTAGGAAGTTACCTTCGAGCCGGGTGCATGGGATGCCCACAGGATCTATTTGGAACTGGCTGTCGACCTTGTATTCCTGGGTCACTGCATCCAATATTTCCTGCTCGGGATATTTCATGTTCCGGTTGGCATCCATCAGCTCATTGATCAGGTCCTGCGTGACAATGGTTTCTTCTGGCAATTCTTTAACGATGACATTTCTGATGCTTCGTATTGACTGCCCGCCTACTCCTACGTAGACATGTGCAATCTTAGTCTTCAATATTGTCTCTAACTTCTTGACAATATTCGTCAGGCACTGTACAGTCTTGTCAATATTGTACACCACGCCTTTGCGTATGCATGAGGTGGAATCCTCCTTGGCGACAGCAAGCACCATGATGCTGCCATCCGGGTTCTTCTTCCCTGCGATGCCGGTTATCTTTGATGAACCGAGCTCTATTGCTACGATAAATTCCTTTGCCATACGTTTATTTAATTATCAATTCATTTCTTTTTCTTGTTGTCTTTTGCGGAGCCAGCCTTCTTTGCATCTGCTTGTCCCCCTTGCGAGGCATTGCCCTTTCCTGCCTTGGCATCCTTTTTCTTGGTTTTGCTGCCCTTGTCCTTTGTTGTTCCTTCTTTTGTGGAAGGGTCATTGGACTTCTCCTGGCGTGTTTCTGCGGCTTTCTGTGATGTCACGTTCTCTGCCGTAGAAGATTCGACTTGCCCTGTAGGTTGTTCCTTTTGGCTCTTTTGCAGTCCATCGCCTGTTGCCTGCCCTTCTTCGCTGACCGCGTTGGCAGCCTCCACCTTTTCCTCTTCTGCCATGCATTCCTCGCTCTTCGTGCAGATGATCTGGTTGTCAAACTCTAAGTCGATATAAGAATATTTATTCCATCCAGCCTTGGACAGTCCGTATTTATAGAACTTTTCCAAACGGTCCATTTTCTTCTGGGTGAACGCATTGATCATCTGTTCCCTTTCACTTCTGTATTTGCTTTCTGGCAGTGGACCGAGGCAGACGATATGGTTTCCTATCCGTGGTACCAGTTCAATGCTTTTATCCTGCAGGACATTGATCTGTTCCACCAAGTTCTTCCATAAGTCGTTCCCCATCAGTGCCTTGCTCAGGAAATAGATGTAGTTCTGTGCGAACCATTTGTTGATATGTCCTGTCGCGATGATCATGTCGGAAGTGTAATGGGAATTCGGCATGATATGGTCATTGTCGTCGATATAATAGTCGTCCCCATTGTATGCCTTGATCCTTACGATGGGCATCCTTTGAGTAATGGTGATGCAGATATGCCCGTCTTGTGTCTTATAGCACTCTGCCGTCTGCACGAACGGACTGATTTTCAGCGTCTCCTCGATGCTGCGCGCGTCAATGCTGCTCATGGGCTTACCCAGAGGATAGAGTCGAACTCTTGTCAATCTATTCTTGATCTCTTCGGCACTGATAAAGCCATTTGTCGTCTCATCCTGGATATCGATGCTTACTTTCGTGCAGACTTTGGCTGTTTCGTCGGGCTTGTTGAAAGCCGTGAAAGCCAGCACTAAGTATCCTGCAAGAACCACATCCAGTGCGATCGTCATGGTCTTTTTCCAGTTTGCTCTCATTGATCTGTCCTTCAGCAATGCATTATTTGTACTTCGCCTCTAAGATCTTGGTAATCTGTGGGACATAGTTGTCCAAGTCGCCTGCGCCCAAGACGATCAGCACGTCGAAGTCCCTGTTCCTCACCAGTTCCAGCACATCTTCCTTATGGATCATGCTTTTCTTGACATTTGGCTTCAGGTTGTCATAGATGAGCTTGCTTGTGACCCCAGGGATCGGTTGTTCGCGGGCAGGGTAGATATCGCAAAGGATGACCTCATCCAACTGGCTTAGGGCTTCTGCAAAGTCTTTGTAGAAGTCTCTTGTCCTTGTATAAAGGTGAGGTTGGAAGATCGCAGTGATCTTGCGGTCCTTGTACAACTCACGGATGCTCTTGGCACTTTGGTAGATCTCTTTGGGGTGATGGGCGTAATCAGAGAGGAAGACGATCTTGTCATTCTTGATTTTGAAGTCGAAACGCCGGTCTACGCCATGGTATGTCTTCATTCCATATTTGATCTCTTCAGAAGTGCATCCGTTCAACTGTGCCAATGCCATGGCTGCGACCCCATTCTCAATGTTAATGGGGATAGGTTGCCCTAATTGAATGCCAGGGATGTTCTCAATGGGAGAGACAAAGTCGAAAGTGATCTCCCCATTTTCTATTTGGATGTTCTCAGCGTGGAAATCCCCTTCGTCCCGGCTGTATGTATAGGTCTTGACTCCTTCCTGGACATGAGGTTGCATCTCCAGATTCGTATGTATGATCAGGGCACCGCCTGGCTGAATCAGTTCTGTATAGTGACGGAAGCTCTCCAGATAGGCCTCTTTTGTACCATAGATATCCAGATGGTCAGGGTCAGTGGCCGTGATGACGCTCATCCATGGGCGAAGCCAATGGAAGCTACGGTCGAACTCATCCGCTTCAATCACCACATAATCGCTGTGGTCGGAGAGGATGTAGTTAGTGCCATAGTTCTTTGAGATTCCTCCCAAGAACGCATTGCAGTCGACATGGCTTTGATGCATGATATGTGCGCACATCGTCGAAGTCGTCGTCTTTCCATGTGTACCAGCCACGCATAGTCCTTTGTGGGTGCGGGTCAGGATGCCCAATACCTGGGCGCGCTTCATCACTTCAAAGCTCCCATTCCTGAAATATAGCAATTCTTGGTGTGTTGCCGGGATAGCAGGAGTATAGACGACAAGACATGACTTGGGGTCCCTACAGGCATGAGGTATTTCCTCGATATTCTCTTCGTAATGTATCAGCATGCCTTCCTTCTCCAACTGGCGGGTCAGGTCGGAAGGAGTCTTGTCATATCCGGCTACCACTAAGCCTTTGTTGATGAAGTACCTGGCGATGGCACTCATTCCGATGCCCCCTGCGCCAATAAAGTAAACTGCCTTAATATCTTTCAGTTCCATTCTTTTGTGCGAGTTTTATCACTTCTTCGGCAATGACATCTGCCGAGTTTTTTAATCCTAATTTCTTTATATTTTCACTTAACGAAGCAAGCTTCTTGTCATTCTGTACGGTCTTGATGGCAATTTCCAACAGTACACCTGGCGCATCTGCGTCTTTGACGTAGATAGCAGCGTCCTTGTTGACCAATGCCATGGCATTCTTTGTCTGATGGTCCTCTGCCACATTCGGGCTTGGCACGAGGATCACGGGCTTCCCGATGAGGCAGAACTCCGAGATAGAGCTTGCCCCAGCACGGCTGATGACTAAATCAGCCGCCTTATAAGCGGCACCCATATCACTGATAAAGTCCAGTATTTTCAGCATAGGCAGATCCTGGTGGTCCTTCATAAGCCCCAGGATGTCTTGGTGATAGTATTTGCCTGTTTGCCAGATAAACTGAACGTTGCTATCCTTGATCAAGTCTAAGTGTTGTAAAACGCTTTCATTGATGGTGCGTGCTCCTAAGCTACCCCCAACGAGAAGGATTGTTTTCTTGTTAGGGTCCAGTCCGAATTGCTGGCGCGCCTCTTCTTGGGTTGCTTGTGTCTCAAGGATGTTCTGGCGGACAGGATTACCAGTCATCATGATCTTATCAGCGGGGAAGAACCGCTCCATTCCTTCGTAGGCGACACAGATCTTACTGGCTTTCCTTGCTAACATCTTGTTGGTTTTGCCTGCATACGAGTTCTGCTCCTGGATGAGGCAAGGTATCCCCATCCCATAGGCTGCATCCAAGGCAGCGCCGCTGGCATAACCACCTACGCCGACTGCTACCTGGGGCTTAAACTCCCTGATGATCTTTCTTGCCATCTGCTTGCTTCTTAGGAAGTCGAGGATCACGGAGATGTTCTTCGGTGACCAGATGGGACGTTGCAATCCCCTTACGGGAAGTCCCTTGATTTCGTATCCTGCAGCTGGCACCCGTTGCATTTCCATTCGTCCTAAGGCGCCGATGAACAGGATCTTTGCCTCTGGGCATTTGGCTTTGATGGCATTCGCTATCGACACCGCAGGAAAGATATGCCCTCCGGTGCCACCGCCACTGATGATGATTCTTAATTCCTGGTCCATTTATCTTGTTTTCTTTATGTTCCTACTCGATATTGCAAAAGTAATCAAAATATTTCTGATTTAATCATTTTCTGCAACTTTTATTTTATCAGGCTGCATCCACTACTTGCTCGGACAAATTCTCAGATGCGGAATCTCTTTTGGCAGCAGATTTGCTAATGCTGAGGATTGCCCCAACATAGATGCAGTTGATCAAGGTAGATGTTCCTCCTTTGCTGATAAGAGGCAATGGCTGACCTGTTACCGGAGCCAGACCGACGGCTACGCACATGTTAAACAACGCCTGGGTTACCAAGAGCAGTGACAGTCCCATAGCCAGGAAAGCAGGGAAAGTATGTGCGCACCTGTTGGCAATTCTTCTTGTTCGGAAGAGCAGGATAATATAGAGCATGGCAACGAAGATGGCACCTTCAATGCCGGTTTCCTCAATGATAATGGCATAGATAAAGTCGGAAAAGGCTTGCGAGAGGAAATCTCGCTCTACGGAATTACCAGGTCCTTTGCCAATAATATTACACGAAGCAATGGCAATATTCGCATGGGCGGTCTGTGCGTCCTTGTCCAGGTCAACATCCTCAGGCGGGACTTCCTTTCCATCAAAGAACTTGTCGATTCGTGAACGCCAGGTGTCTGCACGGTGGAAGAGCTTTCCCTGTACTCCACTTTCTTCTTTATGGCTGATTTGCTCTGTCAGATTTTCCTTCTTGTTGTCTTTCGTGTAGTCATGTCCTATGGCCATGATCAAGGAAAACACGATAACGCCCAATAGCGCGATAATGCCCAACAACTTCCCTAATTGTCTGGCTGGTACTCTTCCTAAGATCATCATCATGAAGATGACCACGCAGAGTAGGGCAGCCGTGGACAGATTCTCCTTCATGATCAAGGGAATGATGATCGCACAGACTACCAGGATATATTTGAAGGCATTCCTGTCTGCGCCATGGTCAGTCTGCATAGCACTTAATATCTGGGCTGTTGCAAGAACCATGGCCCCCTTCGCTATCTCCGAGGGTTGGAACTGTATCCAGAGAACCTTGATCCAGCGTTGTGCATCGTTAGTAGACTGCCCATTGAAATCCACCCAAAGTAAGGTCACGAGAGAGATGATCAACAAAAAAGGCGTGACAATCTTGAAAAACCGGCATGGGATGTTCACGGTAACCACCATGAAAAAGATGCCGAAGATCAAGGTGCCGATGTGCTTTAAGGCTGGAGCCCAGTAGTTTCCTCCCTTATAAGTCAGTTCCGATGAGGCAGAGAATACCTCAACGACACTGATCAGGCAAAGGAAGAAAAACACCATCCATATCACCTTGTCACCTTTGAATATGTTTCCTAAGGTCTTATTGATCATGACTTTAATGATTTATCCTACATCCTTTTTATAAGTTACGAACTTGTTCCTTAAATTGCGTGCCACGATCTTCCATGTTCTTGAAAAGGTCGAAGCTGGCGCAGCAAGGACTTAGCAGGACCGTATCTCCTGGCTTTGCCATTTCATAGCATGCCGCTACACAGTCTTTCATGTTATGGGTATCCCTAACGGGAATGCCCATTCCATCGAAGAAATTATGGAGCTTTGTGTTGTCAGCGCCCAGATAGACCAGTCCTACACATTTCTCCTTCACCATATCCTTGATTTCGTTGTAGTCGTTCCCTTTGTCTTTACCACCTAAGATCAGGATCGTGGGAGTCTTCATGCTCTCTAAGGCATACCAGCAAGCATCGACATTTGTTGCCTTCGAGTCGTTGACGTACTGTACTCCACGCACCTTGCACACTTTCTCCAACCTGTGCTCAACGCCCGGGAAGTCGCTGAGGCTCTTGCGGATAATGTCTTTCTTAATGCCTGCAATGTTTGTGGCAAGACCTGCTGCCAAGGAGTTGTAAATATTATGTTTCCCAGTAAGGCTCAGCTCCTCCTGCTCCATATTGAAGGGTGTGGGCTTTTCCAACTTATACTGCCCCTCCTCGATGTAGCCAATGCTCCCTTTCTCCTTCAATTCAGAGAAAGGATACTGGATGGCCTTGATGTCGTATTTCTCCAGTTCCTTCTTGATGACAGGGTCATCGTTCCAATAGATGAAAGAGTCCTCAGCTGTCTGGTTCTGGGTGATGCGCATTTTTGCGGCAGCATAGTTTTCAAACTTAAAGTCATACCTGTCGAGATGGTCGGGCGTGATATTGAGAAGAATGGCAATATTGGCGCGGAAGTCATACATATTGTCTAATTGGAAGCTGCTGAGCTCGATGATATAGTATTCATGTGGGTCTTCTGCTACTTGTAGTGCAAGGCTCCTGCCAATATTCCCAGCTAATCCTGCGTCATAGCCGGCTGCCTTAAAGATATGGTATATCAGGGATGTTGTCGTGGTTTTGCCATTGCTGCCCGTGATGCAGATCATCTTGGAATGGGTATATCTGCCCGCGAATTCGATCTCGCTGATGATGTGGGTGCCCTGAGCGACTAACTTTTGGATTATGGGAGCTTCCTTGGGAATGCCGGGGCTCTTGATGATTTCGTCAGCATTTAGAATTTTTTCTTCCGTATGATGTCCCTCTTCCCATTCAATGTGATGGTCATCGAGCATTTTCTTATATTTATCCCTGATCTTGGATGTATCTGAAACGAATACGTCAAATCCCTCTTTCTTTGCCAATATGGCAGCTCCGGCTCCACTTTCTCCGGCTCCTAATACTACGATTCTTTTCATTTTCTTTCCTCTCTTTTACCTTATTTTCAATGTGATGATAGTTAATGCTGCCAATATAATGGTCATAATCCAGAAGCGTACGGTGATCTTAGCCTCATGCTTAGGTGAACGTGGCGACTTCATCAGATACTTGCACTCTGGATCTAATTGTGAATCCTGCGTGCGAAAGGCATCATGGATCGGTGTACGCTTGAAGATGCGCTGTTTGATTCCCTTACGTTTCCCCATCTTATAGTACCATACCTGCATGATCACGCTCAAGCTTTCTACGAAGAAGATTCCGCAGAGGATAGGCAGCAATAATTCTTTATGTATGATGATCGCGCCCACACCGATGATTCCCCCGATCGTGAGTGAACCTGTATCTCCCATGAAGACCTGTGCTGGATAGGCATTATACCACAGGAAACCGATGAGAGCTCCGATAAAGGCGCAGAAGAATACAACTAATTCTTGTGATCCTGGAATATACATGATGTTCAGGTAAGCAGCAAATTGTATGTGGGAACTGACGTATGCCAGAATGCCTAATGCAACCCCGATGATAGCAGAGTTACCCGCACACATTCCGTCCATTCCATCGTTGAGGTTTGCACCATTGCTGACGGCTGTCACAACCAGAATGGTCATGACGACAAACAAAATCCAACCCGCTGCAGTCTTGTATTTCCCACAGAACCCCATAATTCTTGAGTAATCGAGGTTATGTCCTTTGACAAAGGGAATGGTTGTCTTTAGAGATTTCCGGGCTTCCGACCGATGCTTGACCACCATTTCCTGCCCTTGGCGTTCAATGGCTAAGTTCTCGTTCATTTTTACATCTGGTGATGCCCAAAGAACCAATCCTACGATGAGCCCAATGCCTACTTGCCCAATGATCTTGTATTTTCCTTTCAGTCCTTCCTTGTTGCGATGGAAAATCTTGATGAAATCATCCATTCCGCCGAGGAATCCAAGCCATACTGTGGTGACGATCATCAGGAGCAAATAGATATTGCGCAGGCGTCCTAAAAGTAAAACCGGTATCAGAATGGCAACAATGATGATCACACCTCCCATGGAAGGGACACCTATCTTTTGTACCCCAAATGGATCGATGGAAGCATCTCGCTGTGTCTCTGTAATCTGTTTGCTTTTCAGATATTTTATAAACTTCTCGCCGAACCATGCCGAGATCACCAAAGAAAGGATCAGTGCCAATAGGGCACGGAAGGAAATGTATCCCCACATCCTGGATCCTGAGATTCCATATTGTTCGAGGGCTCTAAACAAGTAGTATAGCATGTCTACAAAACTTTAAACATTAGATGATTATCCTTAAGCCTTAGTACCAAAGATCTCATGCAATACTTCTTTATCATCGAAGTGATGCTTGACTCCCTTGATCTCTTGATAGTTTTCATGACCTTTCCCGGCAACGAGGATGACATCCCCTTTCTTTGCCATTTGACAAGCAGCCTTAATCGCTTCCTTCCGGTCAACGATGGTGATGACTTTCTTCATCTGTTGTGCATTCAGGCCTGCTTCCATATCATTGATAATGTCCTGTGGGTCTTCAAACCGTGGGTTATCACTTGTGATGATAACGACATCGCTTTGCTTGACAGCTTCTTGAGCCATCAATGGTCGCTTTCCTTTATCCCGGTTTCCACCCGCACCGCATACTGTGATCACTTTTCCTTTCCCGTTTAATACTTCATGAATGGCATTCAGCACATTCTCCAAAGCATCTGGCGTATGCGCATAGTCAACGATAGCAGTGAAGCCTTCGGGCGAGCGTACAGGTTCCAGACGTCCACTGACACTATGCAGCGTACTCATAACAACGAGAATGTCCTCTGGTTTCTTACCGAGCATGATGGCTGCGCCATAGACGGCGAGCAGGTTGCTGACATTGAACTTCCCAATGAACTGTACACCGACTTCGTGCCCATCGATCTCCAAGTACATACCTTCGAAATGACATTCCAGGATCCTTGCTTTAAAATCAGCAATACCACGAACCGAGTATGTTTTTACTGTCGCCTTGGTATTCTGCACCATGATCATGCCGTTTTTGTCATCAGCATTGGTAATTGCAAAAGCTGTCTTAGGCAGACCGTCAAAGAATGTTTTCTTGGCATTCCTGTAATTCTCGAACGTCTTGTGATAATCCAAGTGATCGCGGGTGAGATTAGTAAAAATGCCACCTGTGAACTTTAGTCCACCAATACGCTTTTGGGCGATAGCATGCGAGGAACATTCCATGAATGCATACTCACATCCTGCGGCTACCATCTTCCCAAGAAGTTCATTCAATTCGATGGGGTCAGGGGTTGTGTGGTCAGCAGGAATAGGCTCGCCATCAATATAGTTGCAAACTGTGGACATCAGTCCGCACTTATGACCCATTTTGCGGAACATATTATATAATAAGGTGGCGATAGTTGTCTTCCCATTGGTTCCAGTGACACCAACCAGCTTTAGTTTCTTGGATGGATCACCATAAAATAAGGTAGCCACCTTCCCAACGGCATCCTCGGTGGATGCCACTTGCACATAGGTGACCCCATCCTTCAACTCTTCTGGAAGATCCTCGCAGAGGATGGCGTGTGCGCCCGACTCAATAGCCTTAGGGATGAATCGATGTCCATCTACCTGAGTTCCTTTCATAGCTACGAACAGATGCCCGTCTTTGATACGGCGGGAATCTATGTTCACACCCGTGATCTCAACCTCAGTATCACCTGTGATATGGGTTGGCTTGATGTTTTTGAGCAACTCGTTTAATTTCATTTCTATATAGTTTATTCGTTTCTTTATTCTAATGTCAATTGACAAGTCTCGTGCTTTTTGATGAGGCTACCAGGTTCAGGACTTTGTTTGACGACCTTTCCTCTGCCGGTCAGTCGAACCTTTACGCCACGGCTCTCCATCATGAACACCGCATCACGAGCTCCCATGCCCATCACATCTGGGATGTATTTTGCCCCGTAGGTCTTTGCGCGTTTCAGTGATACAGAGCTTTTGTTTCTTATCGCTTTTCCCCAGATGGGATTACCATTGGCATAACTACCTGACCAGTTGACATTAGTCCCTATTCCCAGGTGGGAGAGGACATAGTCTGCCGCCAAGATATTCCCACTCTTCACATCTGGGACCAGGATTGATGTCTGGTCGCGTGCATCTCTCACGTCGTATTTTACGTACTTTGCCATGATCCCCTCTGCAATGGTCTTAAAGACTTCCCCACTCATCCAACCATAGGCTGGGAGACCGGTTTTCTGAATGCAGACAATGCAACTGTAATATGGCTTGTCTTTTTGCCCAAACCACCCAGCAAAGGTCAGAAGATGGTTTGCCACGCCTCTATAGCTCCCGTTGTGGGCGATCATGGCTGTGCCCGTTTTTCCGCAAACCCAGAACTTGGGCGTGTAAGCTTTCTTTCCTGTGCCGTTTACGACGACCCGCCTGAGCAGGTCCTGAATGATCTTGATCGTCTTGTCGGATGCTATATGCTCGCTGCCCTTTACGACTTCTGGCGGGTAGGTAGCTAATGTCTGCCCATCCTTCCTGACTTCCTTGACGAATCTGGGCTGCATCATCTGACCATTGTTGGCAATGGCATTGTAGAAGATCAATGTATAAATCGGCGGAATCTGTGTTTCATAGCCGAAACTCATCCACAATAGTGCGGTCTTACTCCAGTCCTTCCATTGTCCGTTGGGATATCTTTGAGGCATCCTGATATGTGGTTTGGCATGCCCTGAGATGGGAATCCTTATATTCTTGTTATTGATGCCTGTACGGTAAATGCCTCGTACGAATTTTTCTGGATCATTATGATAGAACTTATCAGCCATGTATGCAATGCCGATATTGGAACTTACTTCCATTGCTTTCCCAAGGCTGATGGTGCCGAATCCACCCGTACGCCAGTGACTGTCCTTTAGGTCCCTTCCATAGACATGCCAGATGCCGTTGCCGGTCGGTATGGTAAAGGATGTGTCGCAGACTCCATCTTCCAAAGCCGTCATGACAGATGCCGTCTTGAAGACAGAGCCAGGCTCCATCAGGTCGGTGACGGCGTGGTTCTTGATCTCCCGGTATTCGCCGTCCGAGCATTTCTCCATATTGACAATAGCCTTAATATCACCAGTCTTGACTTCCATTACGATGGCGACGCCGACATTGCCATTGATCTTCTTCAATTGGTCGATGACGGACCGCTCTGCTAAGTCTTGCATGTTCACGTCAATAGTGGTCACGATGTCTGCACCGTCAATAGCAGGAGTGTCAACAATATCTAAGAACTTGTTGAGTACCTTGCGGCGGTGAACGCGACCTACAGTTCCCCGTAGGATGGAATCATAAGAAAGCTCTAGCCCACAGCGTGCCATGTCCTTGGCACCATACATATCCCCTATAGTACGCCCAGCGAGTGTGGAATAGGGTCGTGTGCGGGCATTGAATTCCTCTTCATGGAAACCGCTCTTATATTTAGCCAAGCGGAAGACTGGCAGCATGCGAACTTCAGAATAAGTATTGTAGTCAATTCGCTTGTTCCAGATGGGCCAGTGCTTGCTATTTTTTTTCTTTCCTTCTGTTAGGTGCGCTTTAAACTGCGCGGCCGTTTTTTCTGGGAAGATCTGATGTAAGCGCAGACAGATAGAATCTATCTTTGCATCCCAAAGTGAGTCATTCTTGGCTTGATGCAGTGCATTGAAGTCCATATATATCTTGAATTCCGGCAAGGAAGATGCCAATAGCTGCCCGTCACAACTCAGGATGTTGCCTCGCTGCGGCGTGACCTTGACAGAATCGCGTTTTACCCTATCGGCGACTTTCATCCAATAATCACGCTTAGCTGTCATGATGTATAGGCTTTTCCCTATCACCATCACGGCAACTAACGTCATCAGAATGGCGATGAAGCTGTAGCGGGGCATTATCTTTTTTGAATCAAACTTACTCATATTTTATTTCTTCCTGTGTTATTGGTCATCATCCGGAACATTGATGATATATGGAGGCTGGTCGGCAATATGTAGGACACTGTCCTTGTTGTCCTTTAACATTTCAAGAACATTGCTCTCTCTGCTTTTCTCCGTGATTTGACTGTGGGTAGACAGAGCCTTGAACTTGGCATCTTGCAGCTCCTGAGTCAACTTATCTATCTGTATAAGATCCTGACGGCAACTGTAGCCGTTAGCAATATAGATGAGGATGAAGAAAGCTATTAGGAGGATCAACCAAATCTGATGGCGGATCGTACGGGTTGTGAGGATGTCTCCTCCCAAAATCTTGCTCAAAGTCAGACTGGAAGAAAATGATTGCTCATCCTCTGTTGCTTGTTCTTTGATGACATCTTTCAATGAAGGAATATCTTCTGTGGGCAACACCTCATTTCCACCCGTGTCTGTTGGCTGAACTGGCGCCTGCTTTCCTGCACTAACAGCTTTTTCTGTTGTGGCGCCTGCCTCGTCAGTCGACTTGCCCTTTTCGTTCTTCTGTGTCTGATTTATTTCTTTCATTTCTTCTCTGCAATTCTGAGTTTGGCACTACGGCTCCTTGGATTCCGTTCTTGCTCTTCTTTACTGGGGATAATGACTTTGTTATTGACTAACAAAAAAGGGGTCTCGATTTTCCCGAAGAAGTCTTGACTGATTTTCCCTTCTGCATTTCCTGCCTTCATGACATTTTTTACGATCCTGTCTTCTAAAGAATGGTAGGTGATCACAGATAGTCTTCCTCCTGGTCTGATTAGCTCAGTAGCAGCTAATAGCATTTCCTTGAGAGCAGTCATTTCGTGGTTGACCTCGATCCTCAAGGCTTGAAATAGCCTCGCCATCTCTTTCTTCTCCCTTTCTCTTTTGAAAAAGGGCTCAATGACTGTCAGGAAATCTTGTGTAGTCTTGATCGGTTGGGAGGCCCTCGCCTTGACTAAAGTAGAAGCAATCTTCCTCGAATTCTTGATTTCTCCGTATAGGTAAAAGACATCCGCCAGTTTCCTTTCTTCATAATTGTTGATTATGTCGGAAGCGGTAATGCTTGCGCTCTTGTTCATCCTCATGTCAAGAGGCGCATCAAATCTGAATGAGAATCCCCTGCTCTCATCGTCGAAATGATGAGAGGATACCCCCAAGTCAGCTAATAGCCCGTCTATATGATCGACTCCATAATAGCGCATCCAGTTCTTTAGGTACCGAAAGTTAGAACGGACGAATGTGAATCGGTGATCGTTGACTATATTCATTTCTGCATCAGCATCCTGATCAAAACTGTATAAATGGGCATACGCATCCATTCGCGAGAGAATTTCTCGCGAATGACCACCTCCCCCGAAAGTAACATCTACATAAATGCCACCCGGTTGAATGTTCAATCCGTCAATGCTCTCTTTCAAGAGAACAGGCACATGGTATGTCTCAGCAGTTTTAATCATTTTCTTCCGTTCTTTCTTGCATGATGCTTTCTAACGCTTTGCCAAACTCTTCCACATTCATGAACGCCTTATCCTTTTCCGAATGGCTCCAAATTTCGATCGTGTCTCCCATACCGATGAACTTGATCGACTGCTCAATATGTGCCATTTGGAGATAACGCCGCGGAATAAGGAAACGACCGTTGCCGTCCAACGTGACTAATTCTACATCGGACACGAATTGCCGAAAAATCTGCTGATGCTGAGCGTTCCATCTGGAGAGTCGGGAACGTAACAAATCCATCTGCTCATTCCATACAGACTCAGGATAGAGCACGAGGCATGGCTGGAAGACATCCTTTCTGAGAACCAAGTTCTCTTCCCCTGCTACCTGGAGAACCTTCCGGAATACAGCTGGTAGGAATGCCCTTCCCTTGGCATCAGTCTTTGCTTCAATGTTGCCGATCAATCGCATCTATACATCTTTAATAATGAATTTGGTGCCAAAGATACACAAAATTCCCCATACATCCCCACTTTTCTCCACAAATTTTACCAATTATCCTTAAATTCTTTGCGAGAACAGTTTTTGGCATTTTCCACATGAGGGGAATGTAAAGCTATTCAATTGTTACAGAATCAAGAATTTTTGAACATTTCTGGGCAAAAAAGTAACGTATTAGAAAAACTTATATTATTTTTGCATTGTGTTAGTATTGGAGCAACATGAATGAGATTACAGAGAAGACAGTAGATGTTGACGATATTTTAAAGAGTAAGATGGGAGGGAAGGAGAAATACGTCCCTCGCTTTGTGGTCAGTTGGCTGAAACGTATCGTGCATCAGAATGAGGTAAACCGTTATCTCTGGGAAAGTCGTCACGAAGTAGGTACACCATGGCTTGAGGAATGCGTGCGCTATCTTGATATGACACTGGATATCGTCGGTAAGGAAAATTTGCCAGACAAGAATGATGGCAAACTCTATACGTTTGTCTCTAATCATCCCTTAGGGGGTGCCGATGGGGTGGCATTAGGAGCCATGATCGGTCGGCACTATGATAGCAATTTCCGTTATTTAGTCAATGATATTCTAATGACGCTTCCGGGGCTGGCTCCTTTGTGTATCCCTATCAACAAGACTGGAAACCAGAGCCGTAGTTTCCCAGCTATGGTCGAAGCGGGTTTCCAGAGTGAACATCATATCTTGATGTTTCCTGCTGGGTTGTGCAGCAGAAAAATTAACGGTCAGATCCATGATCTTCCTTGGAAGAAGACCTTTATTAGTAAAAGCGTGGAGACGCATCGTGATGTCGTACCCATTCATTTTGGCGGTCAGAATTCAAACTTTTTCTATCATTTGGCAAATATCTGCAAGGTACTCCATGTTAAGTTTAATGTCGCGATGCTGTTCTTGGTGGATGAAATGTATAAGAATGTGCACAAGACATTCCGAGTGGCTATTGGAAAGCCGATCCCATGGCAAACGTTTGACAAAAGCAAGACACCGATGGAATGGGCAAAATTTGTTGAAGATAAAGTTTACGAACTATAAATGCCAATGACACGTACACGATTTGTTCGTTTTAAGAAATAGAGAAATGGAAGAAGAGATTATCCAACCGATTAGCAAAGATTTGCTGAAAAGCGAGTTGACACCAGAAAGGCAACTTCGTATGACAAATAAAAGTCATAACGAAATTTATGTGATAACGGCCCGTGAGGCACCCCATGTCATGAAAGAGATTGGAAGGTTGCGGGAAATCGCTTTCCGTACGGCTGGTGGGGGGACGGGGAAGTCCATGGATATTGACGAATTTGATACCATGGAGAACGGATGCCGGCAACTGATCGTCTGGAACCCTGAGGCGGAAGAAATTATTGGAGGGTATCGTTATCTTTTTGGAGAGGATTGGCAAATAGACCAGAACGGGCAGCCTATTTTAGCTACCAGTCACATGTTTCATTTCTCAGACAAGTTTATGAAGGAATATGCTCCTTATACCGTTGAATTGGGGCGTTCCTTTGTATCACTTGAATATCAGAATGTTCGAAAAAACACCAAAAGCATCTTTGCGTTGGATAATCTTTGGGATGGTCTTGGCGCTCTGACGGTCATCAATCCGAAGGTAAAATACTTTTTTGGCAAGATGACAATGTATCCATCGTATATCCGGCGTGGACGCGATATGATTCTCTATTTCCTGAAGAAACATTTCGATGATAAGGAGCATTTGATCGTTCCTCTTAAACCTTTGAGAATAGAGACGCCAGAACAAGAGTTGGCTGCAATCTTCAAGGAAGATGATTTTAAGAAGGATTATCGTATTCTAAACCATGAAATCCGTAAGCTTGGCTATAATATTCCACCTTTGGTGAATGCTTATATGGGGCTGAGCCCCACGATGAAGCTTTTCGGCACAGCCATTAATTATGGCTTTGGAGATGTTGAGGAAACCGGTATCCTGATTGCAGTCGATGAGATCTTAGAGGAAAAGCGAATCCGCCATATCGACAGTTTTATTAAGGAGCATCCGGAGGCTTTAAAAATTACAAGTGGTGCGAACAAAATCATTTATAAAAAGGACTATTAAGCTCTTCTCTCTTGTACGCAAAAGTATACAGGCACTAACGGTTAGCATTAGTGTCTCTTAGAGCCTCCGAATAGCAGGTATTCTGGAGATATCTCATCTTTCAAGGTGCTCTCCCTTATTGGGCTACCCAATTTTCATCCGGTTCTGCGTTCTCATCAATAGGAATATATGACTTCCTTGAGGAGTTCTGGGATTCAGAATCGGCTAAAAGCTCACATTCAATCGCTAATACTCGAATTTGAGGCTTTACGTAATTTAGTTTTTCCATTTGCGAAAGGTTTGTAGAATGATATATTCCGCAAATATAAGTGTTTTATTCCGGATAAACAAATTTTCTGGCTATTATTCTTCCCTATAGATGATTTTTCCTCGAAAAAGGTAGTAAATTCCCGCAATTTAGATGATTGGTAGAGAGATTCCGTTAATCTTTTGGTAGATATCCAAGGCATAGACATCTGTCATGCCACTGATATAGTCAATAACAGACATGATCCTGGTCTCCAATTTCTCATCGTTGATCTCGTATTGACTACTGAACCGGCTAATCAGTTGCCGAGAATGGAAACGCTCCGGGTTAACGGCAGCGTCGGTTAGGGTTTCCATCAAGGTCTCCATGATCTTGTAACCACTGAGTTCCACGTCTAAGACTAACTTGCTCCTGTATATCTTCTTCATGGAGGTTTGCGCGCATTGGCGGTAAGCCTCTCGCTCCTGTCTTGGCAGGTTGTCGATGAGACTTCCTTTGAAGACCCCATTGAGGATTTCTTTTTCATGAAGAACGAAGACGTTGACACACTCGGATTCCAGCCTACTAATGGCGCAAGCTCTCATATAGACGACTTTTTCATTATCGTCGGTCACGCCTTCCTCAAGGATTCTGTCCCTGATCTTCTGCTGCGTCTCTTCATCAAAGAATCCTAAGAGCAACTCTTCCGTCTCTGATAATGAAAGAAGTTTAAGTTTATAGGCATCTTCAATGTCCATGATTTCATAGCAAATGTCATCTGCAGCCTCGACTAAATAAACCAAAGGATGGCGGACATAGCAGAGTGGATCCCCAGGCTCACTTTTGCAAATAATGCCCAATTCATCGGCGATTTTTTGATAAATTCCTGATTCCGATGAGAAGAAGCCAAACTTACCGTGTCCTCCAGCTAAGCTACTTGCGAAAGGATATTTGACAATACTGGCAAGAGAAGAATAAGTCATGACAAATCCTCCGGAACGTCTTCCGTTGAAGCGGTGCGTGAGCAAGCGAAAAGCGTTGGCGTTTCCTTCGAAATGAGTGATGTCATTCCAGAAGTCCGCGTTTAATTCCCCTTTCAATTCCAATCCTTTTCCTTCTGTAAAAAACGTCTGGATAGCTTTTTCTCCGCTATGCCCAAAGGGTGGGTTCCCCATGTCATGTGCCAGACAGGCAGCACTAACGATAGTTCCAATCTCCTCAAACAGGGTGTTTGCCAGTTCTGGATGTATGGTTTTCAGCTTTCTGGCAATGTCATTCCCTAATGACATGCCTACTGATGCTACCTCAAGGCTGTGTGTCAAACGGTTATGGACAAAAACTGACCCAGGCAGAGGAAAAACTTGGGTCTTGTTCTGTAACCTGCGGAATGGAGCAGAGAAGATCAACCGGTCGTAATCCCGTTTGAATTCCGATCGGTCATCGTGTCTCAGCACATGTCGGTGCTCCTGTCCCAGGCGTTTGTTGGATATTAATTGTAGCCAGTTCATCATCATTTCTTTTCGCAAAAGTAATGTAATTTTAGATAATTTCCTGCTTTTTACTTCGAAAAATATCTCTATATGGATAGAATTCACTATTTTTGCATTTTAAATAAGGTAATTTGCAATCATGGTCACAATAAAAGTCGTAAACAAAGGGCACCAGCCGTTGCCGGTGTATGCTACGGAACAGAGTGCGGGGATGGATCTCCGTGCCAATTTAGATGCTCCCATCACCCTTCATCCTTTAGAGCGTGCCATTGTCAAGACGGGCTTGCACATCGCCCTTCCTGCAGGCTTTGAAGCTCAGGTACGTCCTCGCAGTGGTTTAGCGTTGAAGAAAGGAATCACTGTCTTGAACTCCCCCGGAACCATTGATGCTGACTACCGTGGTGAGATTGGGGTACTCTTGATTAATCTCAGCCATGAGGATTTCGTGATCCATGATGGTGAACGTATTGCTCAAATGATCATCGCCCGTCATGAACAAGGTGCGTTCGTGGAAGTAGCGCAGCTCGATGAGACAGAACGGGGCGAGGGCGGTTATGGTCATACGGGTATTCAATAATTCAATCTAATGATCTTGAAGTCGATCGTGAGACATAGAAATCTATTCTTCGTGAGTATCGTCGGCTTATCCTTGATAATGGGATCCTGTGCAACGAGGAATGCTGCCCTTCAGAAGAAGGGGGGACAGTTGGAACGTACTGCTGACGGAGTAGCAGTCCGAAGTACATTGAGTGCTGAGGATAGCTTACGCTATGACTATTTCTTCCTGGAGTCGGTACGTCAGGAAAATGCAGGCCATTATGCAGCTGCCTATGACTTGTTGCAGCATGCCCTGAAGATCAATCCGGATGCTGCGGAGGCTTACTTCGCGGAATCTGTTTATCTCTCGGAATTGAAGCAGGACTCTTTGGCGTTGAACCATCTTGAGAAGGCGGCTGCGTTGAATCCCGATAATAGTTATTATATAGAGAGAGTCGCGCAATATTATACGAATGCCAAAGACTATGTCAAGGCTATTGATTCCTTTGAGGAATTATATGCTCGTAACAAAGACCGTGAGGATGTCCTTGAGATCCTCTTGCGGTTGTATCAGCAGCAGAAAGATTATGACAAGATGCTCTCGACCATCAACAGGATTGAGCAGATAGAGGGGGAGAGCGAGGAGATCATCCTGTCGAAGATGCAAGTTTATGAACTTAAGGGTGACAAGAAATCCGCATTCGGTGTCCTGAAGAAATTATCAGATGCCCATCCGAGCGACTTGAATTATAAGGTGATGATGGGCAATTGGCTGATGCAAAATAAACGGGAAAAGGACGCTTACCGGATTTTCTCGGCGGCATTGAAGGAGGAACCGGACAATGCCTATGTACAGAGTTCCATGGCGGATTATTATCAGGCGATGGGGCAGGATTCCCTGGCCAACCAGATGAAGGAACAAATGCTTCTGAGTCCAAAAACTTCCTCTGAAAGTCGAATAACGTTATTGCAACAAGCTGTCCGCGATAACCAGCAAGAGGGCGGGGACAGCACGAAGATTCTCCGTCTCTTTCAGCGCGTAATGGCAGCACATCCGAAAGATGCGGATGTGGCGGGTCTGAACGCAGCATACATGAGCTTGAAGAAAATGCCGCAGGATTCTGTTCTAAAGGCATACCAGCATGTCATAGATATCGCTCCGGACAATGCTGCGGCAAGGTTCCAGTTGATCCAAGCTCAATGGGCAAAGAAGAACTGGGACAAGGTTATCGACTTGAGCAAGCCTGCCTTGGAGTATAACCCAGAGGAGATGGCCTTTTATTATTTCCTTGGTGTTGCCTATTATCAGAAGAACGAAACAGATATGGCATTGAATACCTTCCAGAAGGGAGTGAGCGAGATTAACTCACAGAGTGATCCCAATATTGTCTCTGATTTCTATGGGTTCATGGGTGATATCCTTCACCAGAAAGGAAAGGCGGATGAGGCCTTTGCTGCTTATGACAGTTGCCTGCAATGGAAAGCAGATAACGTGGAATGCCTGAACAATTATGCGTATTTCCTGAGTCAGGAAAACCGTGAGTTGCAGAAGGCAGAGCAGATGAGCTATAAGACCGTGCAAGCAGAACCCAGGAACTCGACCTTCTTGGACACTTATGCTTGGATTCTTTTCATGCAAGGGCGTTATGCCGAGGCGAAGATCTATGCAGACCAAGCTGTTCTGAATGATACGGATTCAGTTCAGAGCGGTGTCGTCCTCGAACATGCAGGGGATATACATGCCAAGTTGGGGGACATGACAGCAGCTTTGGATTATTGGAAAAAAGCGTTGAAAGCCGGTGGCGTTGATAACCAAGCGATACTCGAGCGGAAAATTAAGTTGAAGAAATATATCAAGTAATATGAAAAAGTCGATCATCAAGAATACCATCCTGTGCGTGTCCCTATTGGCCATGGCATCTTGCGGAAGCAAGAAGGCTATCGTACAGGACAGTACAATAACCCATCAGACAAGTTCCCAGCAACCAGCGACCGGCGTGCAGAAGTTGGCCTTCCTGCAGAAGGTGTCAGACAATCAGGTTTATGCCAAGAATATTGTTGGTAATATGACTTTTACCTTGAAGGCTGGGAATAAAGATGATATCTCTGTGCCTGGCTCCGTCCACATGCGAAAAGATGTCGTGATTCGATTGCAACTGTCAATGCCGCTCATCGGATCAGAGGTGGGACGCTTGGAGTTTACACCGACCTATGTCCTTGTTGTCGACCGTATTCATAAGCAATATGTGAAAGCAGACTATAATGAGTTGGATTTCCTCCAGCAGAATGGACTGAATTTCTATAGCCTGCAGGCTCTTTTCTGGAACCAGTTGTTGCTGCCGGGCGCACAGAAGGTATCAGAAGGAGATTTAGAGAAGTTTGAGATCAACACACATGAGGGAGGGGACGTTCTGCCCGTGACCCTTACCCATAGTAACATGCATTACCAGTGGGATGCAAGTCGCACGACCGGTCGTATTGTTTCTGCCATCATCAAGTATGTGAGCAAGGATCATGGGACGTCGACCCTCAATTGGAAATATGATGATTTCAAGGCAGTGGGCACGAAAATGTTCCCTGCCACGCAGGCTTTCGATTTCACGACGACTGCCTCGAAGAAAATGCAGAAGATGGAAGTGACAATAGAGATGAACAGTGTGAGAACAGACTCAGACTGGGATCCTGAGACTTCCGTGTCCAGTAAGTATAAGAAAGTAGAGCCTAAGGATGTCTTAGGTAAATTATTGAGTATGTAAATGAGACGAATAGCTATCATGATCCTGTTGCTGTCGGCCACGCTTTCCATGGGGGGTCAGACGCAAAAGCGGTCTACTACAAGGAAAGCCAAGATCACACAGACGACGGACCGGCGTAAAACAACTTCCTCTAAGAAGACTTCGAGTACGACCGCCAAGGGCTCTTCCGCAAGGACAAGGGCAAAGGGCAAGGCGGCGAAGACGACGAAGAAAGCCAATAACACCATATACACCAATTCTTCTATCCGGGGATTGCAAAGCCAGCGCGCGGCGATTCAGAAGAAAATCCGGGAGCAAGAACAGGCACTCCGGCATAATCAGGCTGATGTTAAGCAGCGTCTCCAAAACTTGATGGTCATCAACAGTGAGATTGAGGACCGCCAAAAATCCATTGATGGCATCCAGTCTGATATCCATCATATTGAGGGGAATATCGGAATTCTGAAATCCCAGTTGAAGACATTGGAACAACAGTTGAATGATCGCAAGGCAAAATACATGAAGTCGATGCGATATATGGCGCGTCATCGTACGGTGCAGGATCGACTGATGTTTATATTTTCTGCCAAAAGCCTTACCCAAATGTATCGTCGCTTGCGCTTTGTCCGTGAGTATGCTGCTTTCCAGCGCGCGCAGGGTGAACAGGTTATGGCTAAGCAGAACCAGGTGAACAACAAGCATCGGCAACTAGAAACGGTGAAGGGACATAAGAATACTTTACTGTATAAGAACCAAAAGGCGCATGCTGAACTGCAGAGTAAGCAGAATGAGCAGCAGCAAGTTGTCCAAGGCTTGCAAAAGCAGCAAAAAACCATTCAGGGCATCCTTGCCCAACAGCGTCAGAAAGATGCTGCCTTGAATGCCCAGATTGATCGGTTGGTTGCCCAGGAGGTAGCAAAGGCTCGTGCTCGTGCTGCTGCCGAGGCACAACGTAAGGCGGCTGCTGCG
>CAJLYG010000019.1 GCA_905210845.1 uncultured Prevotella sp. | reverse complement strand
CAGGCAACATGCCCAACAGCGCCTTCACACGACTCAGTTCCAGGTCTGTATTCAACTGTGCGTCCGTCTGCGGCGCGTCCGGGTCTTTCAAGACATGCAACAGGCTGATATTGTTCTGGCTCCCTTCCGGGATCGGAGCGTCGATAGACTTCACTGCCGTCTCCCCATGTTCCCCGTTCCGGTCGACGCGCAGCTTAGGAACCATCCCCTGCTGACGAGAGATAGCATCCTCCATGGCACTGCGGATATACGTAGCAGCAAAGTTAACGAAGCGGATAGGATGCTCCCCATCATATTTTTGGGCAGCCTTGAGCATGCCCATATTGCCTTCAGCCACTAAGTCCTCGAAGTCAACACCTCGATTCCGGTATTGTCTGGCAAGAGCGATAACGAACTTCAAGTTGGCACTCACCAACCTATCCATCGCCTTTGCGTCACCCTGTTGGATACGCCTTCCCAACTCACGCTCCTCCTGATCGGAGAGTTGCTGCTGCCCAGCGATTTCCTTCAAGTACGATTCAAATATATTCTTTTTCTCCATAGTTCATTTCCTTCTCTAATTTCCGCAAAGTTACAACTATTTTCCGGTAATTCACCAACCGATCATGCAAAAGATCGTGAAAAACAAATAGCATCCTGGAAATTTCTATATGAGCGGAATATTTTGTACCTTTGCACACATGATGACATTCAAGAAATCACGATTGAGATCCCTTCAGCTTGTATGTGCAATGTTCCTGACGCTGATAGCCTTTCCGATGCAGGGTCGGCGGTTACCGACAGACGGTCCTCTCACCATTGATACAACCCTCCAGCGCTTAGGGGAGCAATTGCTCAACAACAAGCAAGGCAGCATTATCGCCATCGAACCTTCAACCGGCAAGATCCTTGCCCTGGTCAACCACGACCGTGTCTTTGATGATGCCAACCGTGCTATCGCCATGGAATATGCCCCAGGCTCCACGTTCAAGACCGCACAAGCCTTAGTCATGTTGTCAGAGAGTACCCTAACCCCCGAGCAAACCTATCCCTGCAACAAGGGATTCTGGCAAGGGAAGATACATATTGGTTGCCATGTCCATCGCTCTCCCTTGGACCTTGTCCAAGCCATTGGTCAATCCTGCAACTCTTATTTCTGCAAGGCTTTCCAGGAAGACATTGACAACCGGATGGTCTATCCTACGAAGTTCCGTGCCATCAACAGATGGAATGCCTATATGAGGAGCATGGGACTCGGCAAACCCCTTGGCGTAGACATGGAAGGAGAAGCAGGAGGCTCCATTCCCGACTCGGCATCCTTGCAACGGATCCATCGCGGTTCGTGGAACGGGACGACGATCATGTGGGTCGGCATGGGACAAGGAGAGGTGACAACAACCCCCATCCAGTTGTGCAATCTTGCAGCGATCATCGCCAACCGAGGGTATTATATCATCCCACACATCCATGCCGGGACGAAAGAAGTACCCTTAGACAAGAAATATACGGAGAAGCACCAATGCTTGGTATCCCCTGATGCCTACCCTATCGTCATCGAAGGCATGCGAGCAGCTGTCACCGGAGGTACCTGTGCAAGTATTAACATCCCGGCTTATAAGATTTGCGGGAAAACGGGCACGGCTGAGAACCATGGCAAGGACCATTCTATCTTCATGGGATTTGCGCCCATGGACCATCCCCGCATTGCCGTTAGCGTATACATTGAGAATGGAGGGTTTGGTGCAGACTTGGCTGCGCCCATTGCCTCACTGATCATTGAGCAATACCTCAATGGTCGGCTGTCGGCTCGTTCACGGCAGAAAGCCATCAAATGGGGAAACAAAACAGTAACCGTCACCCCCATCGAGAAAGCAGTTACCTTAGACGACCTATAGTTTTTCGATTGCAATCGATCATGCAGGTAGAACCTACCATGACCCACCTGCACCTCCGCCTCCGAAGCCACCGCCTCCGAAGCCACCAAATCCTCCACCGAAACCGCCGCCAGAACTGCCGCCAAAACCATGACCTCCACCCCATCCCGGTCCGAAGAAGATCGGTCCAAAGGTACGGGTTCCCTGGTCATTGCGAATTTTTCCACTTCCCCCGCCATTCTGATTGCGGTTGACGGTATAGATCAAGAATCCGATAAACAGCACGAATACCAACAGGCCGATCGCCGTTCCTATCTCATCATCCCCGTCATCCATGTAAGTAGCTTCATCAATCTCCCCCTTGGCAAGAGGCATGAGGACACGCAACGCTGCCCATATGCCACCACTATAATCATTCTTCTTGAAATAGGGGATCATCTCCTGGTTGACAATCCTATAGCAAAGCGCGTCGGGCAGGGCACCTTCCACCCCATATCCCGTGGCAATGAATGCCTGTCCATTGCTATCTTGCGTCTTCGGCTTGACCAAGATGACAACGCCACTGTTATACTTCTTGCTGCCAACCCCCCATTTCTGTCCTAATCGCTGGGCATAATCAGCCTTGTCATAATCTCCAAGGTCGCTGACGGTGACCACGACGATTTGGTTCGAGGTGTTTCTTGCGAATGCCTCAAGGGTATCTTCCATTGCATAACGGTCCCTGATCACGCCCGCCATGTCGTTGACAAGACGGGGAGGATTAGGACGGTCTGGGATCTGTGCCATCATCCTTACGGACAAGAGGGCAACCGCCAAGAGCAAAAACAAACGGCTACGCATCTTCATAACTGATTTCATTGCTTAGTTCATTCCGGTCTGATGGATCGGCAGGAAAATATCGGGAAAGACTGTTGCCGATCAGGGAGATCGTCTCGCACAATCCGTCAACATGCCGACCTGACGCGAATGCCGACCCTAACCGATCCTTAGCCTGGTCCCAGAAATTGATGGGCACCAACTGGTTTATGCCCAAGTCGCCAATGATCGCAAACTTTCTCGACTGGTAAGCGATGAAGATCAACACCGCATTACGGCGCTCTGTATGGGAGAGTCGCAACTTCTGGAACACGTTCACCGCACGTTTCAAGGGATCTCCACTACACTTAGGCGTGATATGAACGACGATCTCGCCCGAGGTATGCCGTTCTGCCTGTGCGATGGCATCAACGATGCGGTGCTGGTCAGTGGAAGAAAGGAAATCAGTCAGTGCCATTTTCAATCGTCAAAACTAACCTTTGGAGCTTTGTCTGCGCCAGCCTGTGACTGGAAATACGGCTTTGTAGAGAACCCGAAGATGCCAGCAAAGATATTTGTCGGGAACTGGCGGACCTTAGTATTGTACGATTGGGCTATCTCATTGAAGTTCCTGCGCTCAACCGTGATACGGTTCTCCGTACCTTCCAACTGAGCCTGTAGCTCCTTGAAGTTCTCATTTGCTTTCAAGTCAGGATATGATTCCTGGATGGCAAGCAGTTTGCTCAAGGCACTTCCCAACTCCCCTTGTGCATCTTGGAACTTCTTCAGCGAAGCCTCATCAAGATGACTTGCATCGATTTTCACGGATGTAGCATTCGCACGTGCTTGTACGACACCTTCCAGCGTCTCTTTCTCGTGCTTGGCATACCCTTTGACCGTAGCCACCAAGTTAGGGATCAGGTCGGCCCGACGCTGATAGACATTCTCTACCTGAGCCCATGATGACTCTACTTTCTGCTGCTCTGCAACCAATCCGTTGTATGCGGAGACAGCCCATGCCACCATCACGACAATGATGATAATGACGATTGCTAACGTTTTCTTCATATATTCCTTATTCTTTATGATCTAATATCTCGTCTACAAATATACGGAATTTCCAATAACCTACCAACTTTCCCGACCATTATTTTTCAGTGGCGACCCGGATTCAAGTCTTGGCTATCCTCAATGCCTTTCTGCACCAGGAGTTTCCCAATGCCATCAGTTGGGTTAACAAAGATCAATACGAGTCAGGAAAAATGTTATATTTGGAAAGAAAGTTGTATATTTGCAACGGAATAAATCGGAAATCATCATGAGAAGAAAGAGAATAGCGCTGATTACAGGAGCGACGAGTGGAATAGGTGCCGGATGTGCCAGAAAGTTTGCCCAAGGAGGATATGACCTGATCATTACGGCAAGGGATGCCCAGAAACTGCAAGCAATGGAAGAGGAATTGGAATCTTATGGTTCGAAAGTGCTCAAGCTTGCCTTTGACGTCAGGGACAGAGAAGCATGCCGCAAGGCGGTGGCATCTATTCCTGACGAATGGCAGGACATTGACGTTCTCATCAACAATGCAGGGTTAGCAAGAGGATTGGAACCGGAATACGAAGGCAGTTTTGACGACTGGGACCAGATGATCGACACCAATATCAAAGGATTGCTGACCATGACCCGGTTGATCGTTCCAGGAATGGTAGAGCGTAACCAAGGACACATTATTAATATAGGATCGGTAGCAGGAGACGCAGCTTATGCGGGCGGGAATGTTTACTGTGCCACCAAGGCTGCAGTAAAGGCGATCACAGACGGCTTGCGCATCGACGTGGCACACACAGCCATCCGCGTGACGAATATCAAGCCCGGACTCGTGGAGACGAACTTCTCGAACATTCGTTTCCACGGTGATGAGCAACGTGCTGAAAAAGTGTACAAAGGCATCAAGCCGCTTTCTGGGGATGACATCGGTGACGTAGCCCTCTATGCTGCCCAAGCTCCAGCCCATGTCCAAATAGCCGAGGTGCTCGTGCTTGCCACCCATCAGGCGAACGGCAGTGTTATCCACAGAGAATAGTCGACCCTAACGACAGGAAGAGAACAGACATCAAGAACCAGGAGTTATGAAAAGAAAGTCTATACTGATCATCCTCTGGATGGTCTTTTGTGCAATCCCTTCTCACGCCGTATTGAAAGAGAAGGATATCAGTAGTACACTCTCCATCCTCCGCACGGAGCTGACCAACTACCATATGGAACTGGAACGGCAGTCGGGAATGATGCAAGCGCAGCAGGAACGCGTCAGGACCAATATCATGCAGGTACTGAACCAGAGTAACCAAAACTCACTGATGCTTTACTCACAGAAAGAAGACTACATCTTCGACCTGACATACGCCTGCCATGAGGCGACGGAGCAATACCAACGTTTCCAAAGTCAGGTGATGCCGTTCAATGAATATATCCAAAAGAACCGGACAGAGTTAGCACGCTATGACAGCCTGATCCAGAACCTGAGCATGATGCTTCCCCAGATGCTACCTGCCAAAGCCCAAGTCGATAGGAATGTCTGCCTTACGCTTGCCATTAACATCTACCACACGCTGAAACAGAACAACGAACAGATGGCAGAGTATATTACCTACTATAGGATGGCCTCCAATCACTTGAAGGAACTCAACGACTATGCTAACAAACGATATAGTGAGATACAGAACAGTATCTTCAAGAACGGCGGTGACAACTATTTCAAGATCCTGTCGCAATTGAGGTCAAACCTCCAACAAACAGAAGAGACGGTGGCAAGCAAGTACAAGCCTAAAGGAAGGGTTATGTCGCAATGGGACTCAAGGATGATCCTGGTCTTGTTTGGCAGTATCCTCGTCTACGGGATCATTGCCGTGTTGCTCAATCTCTTGGTGATACGGATCATTGTCTCTAAGTTGATCCGGTTAGATAGGTTCAAGTCACGCGAGAAATCCTTCCTCGCCAAGCGTACGTGCATCATCATGGCAACGACAGTCGTTACCTTTGCCGTTATCCTCGGGACCTTGAGTTTCACGGTCAACCAGAATTTCTTCATCATGGCAAGTGGGCTGCTGATGGAGTACACATGGCTGTTGGGCGTGATCCTGATATCCCTGTTACTCCGGTTAGATGCTTCTCAGATCAAGAGTGCTTTCCGCATTTATTCTCCATTGATGGTTGTAGGGTTCATTGTCATATCATTCCGGATCATCCTGATCCCAAACGACTTGGTGAACATGATCTTTCCTCCAGTCCTGTTGCTATGTAGCATTTGGCAATGGAGAGTCATCAAACGGCACGGTGGCAACATTCCGAAGAGCGATGTCTTCTATACCTACATGTCACTCTTCGTATTCGTAGCATCCGTGATCTGTTCCTGGATCGGATATACGCTATTAAGTGTGCAGCTCCTGATCTGGTGGATCATGCAGCTGACTTGTATCCTGACCATTACTTGCGTCAGTGGATGGCTCCGGCAGTTCGCAGAAAAGAGGAAGTTAGATGACCATCCCATTACAGAAAGATGGTTCTTCAACCTGGTTAAAAACGTAATGCTACCTGTCTTAGGTGTCCTCTCCGTCCTTCTGTCCATTTATTGGGCAGCAGATGTCTTCAACTTGAGCGACACCACCAAGATGGTATTCCGCCAGCGTTTCATCAATTCGACCAACTTCCAATTGAGCATCTTCAACATTTGTCAGGTGGTTATTCTCTATTTTATCTTCCAATACCTCAACAAGACCATCAAGGAATTCGTCAGGTATCACCTCGACAAAGCAGACAGGCGGACAGCGGCGAGCCGCAATACGATGGCAAAGAACGTGATACAAATCATCGTCTGGGGCTTCTGGTTGATCATTTGCCTGAGCATCTGTCACGTGAGCAACACATGGTTGGTTGTCATCTCCGGAGGTCTTTCCACTGGTGTCGGCTTTGCTTCGAAGGATATCCTTGAGAACATCTACTACGGTATTTCACTGATGACGGGTCGCGTGAAGGTCGGCGACTATATAGAATGCGATGGCACACGTGGACGCGTCAGCTCCATCTCCTACACCTCGACGATGCTTGACACCATTGACGGAAGCGTGATCGCATTCCAAAACAGTCAGCTTTTCACGAAGAACTACAAGAACCTGACCCGCAACCATGGCTATGAACTTGCGATCATACCTGTAGGCATTGCTTATGGCAGCAACATCAAGGAAGTGAAAGAGATGCTGATTGATGCTATCAGTCAATTAGACTGCCGCGACAAGAAAAAGGAAGTGAAGGTCATCCTCTCCAATTTTGGCGATAACAGCGTCGACTTGAAAGTACTCGTTTGGGTTCCTGTCCTGACGCATGCCTATGCCGAAGGAGATATCAAGGAAGTCATCTACGATACCCTGAACGCTCATCATATTGAGATTCCCTTCCCGCAGCGCGACCTTCATATCATTCCTGCTGATCCCACCATGGCAGGCAATAGCCTTCCGTTGTCTGACGACGCAAAACTCACAGAAGAAGAAAAAGCAGCTTTGCGTCAAGGATAGGCGACAAAAGATGGGAAAGAAGGTACCGTTTTCTAGAAAGGCAAGTGAATAACTGTTAATTACTTGCCTTTCTTGTCAGTTTTGATTACCTTTGTACTTCATAAACAATAGAAGCATGCAACCAGTATTTATAGCAGGACCTTGCGTCATCGAATCGGCGGAGCTATTAGAAACCGTAGCACAAAAGCTTGTTGGAATCAATGCCCACTTGGGGATTGACATCATCTTCAAAGCATCCTTTGACAAGGCAAACAGGACTTCGATCCATTCCTTTCGCGGTCCAGGAATGGAGAAAGGACTGCAAATGCTACAAGACATCAAGGACAAATATGGGCTACGGGTACTGACAGACATCCATGAGAGTTACCAGGCAGAACCTGTCGGGCAAGTGGTTGACGTGATACAAATCCCCGCTTTCCTGTGCAGGCAAACCGACTTGCTGATGGCAGCTGCCAAGACTGGGAAGACCGTCAACATTAAAAAGGCACAGTTTCTCAGCGGCAAAGACATGAGGTTCCCCGTAGAGAAAGCATTAGACAGCGGTGCGAAAGAAGTATGGCTCACGGAACGAGGCAACTGTTTCGGATACAACAACCTTGTTGTCGATTTCCGAAACATACCTGACATGAAAGAAATCGTCAACACCGTTATCATGGATTGCACCCATAGCGTGCAACGTCCAGGATCAGGAAACGGGAAGACTGGAGGTGACCGGCGCTTTGTTCCTTCCATGGCATTAGCCGCCAAGGCGTTTGGGGCAACAGGATTTTTCTTTGAGGTACACCCCGACCCTGACCAAGGATTAAGCGATGCGGCAAACATGCTGGAATTGGATCATTTAGAGAATTTAGTAAGACAACTGATTTAGCAACAGGAAACAAAAATGAACAATAATGCGATTGAACGGTTACGGAAAGTAAAGGAATACGCAACAGGGTGCTTCAAGGATGAAGCCGGTGCCGTCCTTGACCTGATACCCCAATTGGACGACAACTTTGAGAAAGCTGTCGAAATGATGTATCATTGCCATGGCAAGGTTATCGTGACAGGCGTTGGGAAGAGCGGGAATGTAGGGGCAAAGATCGCAGCCACCCTGTCCAGTACCGGAACCCCAGCATTCTATATTAATCCCTTGGACGTGTATCATGGCGACTTAGGTGTTATGACACCAGACGATATCGTATTGGCATTAAGCAATTCCGGACAGACTGACGAACTGTTGCGATTTATCCCCATTGTCCTTCACATGCATGTCCCCATTATCTCGATGACAGGAAACGAGAACTCATTGCTGGCAAAATACAGCAACGTGCACATTAAGGTCAGGGTAAAGAAAGAAGCTTGCCCCCTGAACTTAGCTCCTACAAGTAGTACGACAGCTGCTATGGCAATGGGCGATGCACTTGCCATTGCCCTGATGCACGTCAGGGACTTCAAGCCAAAGGACTTCGCGCAATTCCATCCCGGAGGAGAGTTAGGCAAACGACTGCTCACGACGGCAGAAGATGTCATGCGGTCGGACGATCTCCCTATCATTCCACAGGAAATGCACCTGGGAGAGGCCATTATCCATGTCAGCAAAGGCAAGCTTGGATTAGGCGTATCCCTGGAAAACGACAAAGTAGTTGGACTGATCACAGACGGAGATATTCGAAGAGCAATGGAAAAATGGCAAGCCCAATTCTTCGATAAGACCGTCAGCGACATCATGACACGGACGCCCAAGACCGTTGACCCGTCAACCAAGATCACAGAAATACAAAAGGTCATGAACAAATATAAGATCCATACGGTTCTCGTAACCGATAAGGAAAATCATTTGTTAGGCGTCGTTGATCATTATTCCTGCATGATATAATCCCCATTCCCAAGGGGAGCAGGCCGAATTTGAAGAGATAAGAAACATGAGAAAAATTGAGAGTCTGATCTTTTTGTTGTTCGCATGCATCAATATACATGCCCAGACAAGTGACTCCCTCCTTGTCAACCAGATGAGGAAGGCTGGTATTACATTTTCCAATGATAATTCTGTCACCCTGTTTATGAACGGTCAGCAGAAATTTGACGATATGTTTCAAGCCATTCGGGATGCCAGGCAAAGTGTTCATTTGGAATATTTCAATTTCCGCAACGACTCGATAGCCAGGCTTCTCTTTGACATTCTTGCACAGAAAGCGAAAGAAGGCGTTGAGGTACGAGCCCTCTTCGATTCGTTCGGCAACTCTTCCAATAACCGTCCTCTAAAGAAACGGCATCTCCGGGAATTACGGGAAAACGGCATTCAAATCTATGAGTTCGACCCTATTCGCTTTCCGTGGGTCAACCATGTTTTCAGCCGTGACCATCGGAAAATCGTCATCATTGATGGAAAGATCGCCTATACAGGAGGAATGAACGTTGCGGACTATTATATCAAGGGCACAAAGCAAGTGGGCTCTTGGAGGGATATGCACTGCAGGATCGAAGGCCATGAGGTAAATACCCTTCAAAAGATCTTCCTCCGTACCTGGAAGAAAGTCACCCATCAGGATGTCCATGGCGCACAATATTACCGAGGATATACGACCCCGAAATATTTCGTAGGGCTCAAGCCTGATACTTGCTCCACGGCTGGGCACAAGATGGTGGGCATTATCAACCGAGAGCCTCGTACCTCCAATGAGATCATCCGCAAATTCTATACGGATGCCATCAACGATGCCCAGGACAGCATCAAGATCGTAAACCCATACCTTACGCTCAACCCTACTCTTAAGAAAGCGTTAAGGAAGGCAGTAGAAAGAGGCGTGAAAGTGGAGATCATGGTGTCTACTCACAGCGATATCCCCCTCACGCCCGATTGCGTCTTTTATGTGGTACACAGACTGATGAAGAAAGGCGTTAAGGTATGGATGTATAAACCCGGCTTTCACCACACGAAAGTGATAATGGTTGATGGCAAGTTTTGTACTGTCGGCAGTGCGAACCTCAATGCCAGAAGCCTCAGGTGGGACTACGAGGAAAACGCTGTCATTATCGACCCCGAGACGACAAAAGAACTATCGGATATGTTCGACCGTGACAAGAAGGACAGTTTCTTGCTCACCCCAGAAACATGGAAGGAATTCCGTACTGGCAAGCAGAAGTTCATCGGATGGTTTGCCCATCTCTTAACCCCATTTTTATAACGATATGTATAAAGACCAGCATAAACCCCTCATTGCTATTGTTGACAACAACACCTTAGCAGCTATCGGATTAAAGCAGATCCTGCAGAATGTGATGCCCATCATGGAGATCATGACCTTTCATTCCCTGACGGAATTGAGAGACCATCGTCCCGACCGTTTCTTCCATTACTTCGTGTCGACAAGCGTAGTACTGTCCGATCGGCAATTCTTCATGGAGAGGCGTCAGAAGACAATCGTCCTAACCCTCTCACAAGACAACCAGCTCAGTAATTTCCATTGCATCCCCGTGAATGTCAGCGAGGAACTGTTAGTAAAATCTCTGCTTGTCTTAGAACAGCATGGACATGCCCATGGCAAGAACCTCCCTCCCATGCCTTCAATCCTTCAAAAGAAGATACTTTCCGACCGAGAGATAGAAGTGTTGAGCCTTATTGTCAGAGGATGTATCAATAAGGAAATTGCGGATAAGTTGAATATTGGACTCACAACAGTCATATCCCACAGGAAGAACATCATGGAAAAGCTTGGAGTCAAAAGCGTGTCAGCACTCACAATCTATGCCGTGATGCATGGATACGTGGATATTGACAAGATATAAGGCCTTCGTCTACTTTTTCCAAAAACGAGAAGTAATATCCATAAAGCCATCACCTGGTACCTTCTTGTACAAACGTTGGTTGGTGGTTTCATCTTTCAGGCTACCTAAGTGGGCAATATACGGTCCAATCTTAATGTAATCGAAATCCTTTTTGTCCACCTTGGGGGAAATGCGAATACGACCACTATACCAACCCACTTTCAGATGAGGATAAGTCGCGTGAATATACTTGGCAAGTTCGTTCACATATTCTGGTTCTGCGTCACCGCCCATCAGACAGATGCATGTAATATTGTTGCCATATTCCCGCACAAAGTTATCCATAGCCGTAGGTGTTAGGTCATTGCCGATATCCTTCCAAAGATATTGGCTGTGACAACCTGGGCAATGACAAGGGCAATTACTGATATTGATTGCCAGCGTTACCTCATCCGGAATTTCCTGAAAAACCACTGCTGTATTAACGTATTTCAACATAGATTACCTCACGATCTGAACGATAATAGGCAAAATTATCTTGCTTTCGCTGCACAAAAGTAATACAAAATAACAGAGAATCGCATCATTTCTTGCTGCGAATTGGCTCCCTTTCAAATCTTTAACACATAGGAAGAGAGCAGTGACTTTAAAGTTTTACGCTACTGATATCCACTAACTTGTTGACAATCGCATAGATGGTAAGTCCAGCTGGGGAATGGATCTGCAATTTCCTAGCAATATTACGCCGATGGGTAATGACGGTATTAATGGAGATGCAGAGATGATCTGCAATTTCCTTGTTGCTCATACCCTGGACCAAGGAAATGATGACATCTTTCTCGCGCTCGCTCAATTCTTCAGATGAAGGATTCTGGCGGATCATATTAGAGATCTTGAGAGAGACATCATCCTTTCTTAACTTACCCTCCAAATTGCGGACAACAGGAATAAAGATTTCATCTTCTACCAACGCATGTTGTGCGAGCCATTCTTCATTGTTATAAATATCATATAATGTAGCAGAAAGCTGATTATTGTGCAAACCATCTGAAGGCAAGTACTTGATGATGATGTTCTTCAATTCCTTGAGCTTATGGTCAACTTGTCCATGATGCTTGGAAAAGGTATCTATATCATATTCCGTTTTAATCTCATTCTTCAACATGGATTCCACATAAGGGAACACCATCTTTTCCTCATACTGCATGTGGGAACGAATCGTATGGGCATAATCATCATAAAGCTTCAGGATCAGTCGGGCAAGATTGTCTTTCTCATCCAAAGCATCTACCAATTCCTTTCGAATAAAAGGCAACTGGAAATCTAAATAATATTCATGTGATGCCTTCAGATAATGCAAAAGGGTTTGAACAGACAATCGGTCAATATCATTAGGATTACGATATCCATTGATCGTAAGATTGACAACTGCCAAGAAAGTGTAGGTATCAACACCTTGCATCTCACATACCTCCCTGACCGTCTTATCCCCAAAGCCCAGGCTAATGCCAAAGGACCCTAAGCTCTGTAGGATATTGTAATTATCTCTGATGATGGAAATCAAGCTATCATCGGGTTCATACATCTTTTGATTTTTCATCTTGTTCTCTCACCTATTATGTTCAAGGTGCAAAATAACGAAAAAAAAATCATTTCTGCAATCATCAATAATAGGTAATTATCAAAAATTACGACGATAGATCCATATTCTTTCATGAAAAGATACCTAAAAATAAGGACAGTCCTGTATAGCAATTTTTGAGTATTATCATACATTAATGCTAAAAAAACGAGAACAATAACCGTATCCACAAAAAATGTATTACCTTTGTAAGATGAATTCAGCTATGCATACAGAAAAATTCGAAAATTCCATTGCCTGGATTTCCTGCTTTGACAACCATACGGATGCCAAGGAATACCATGTGATGTTGCAGATAACCAATCCCCATCTGGATTTTCAGGAACAATTGATAGAAATTATCAACACTTATACTGCAATCAGGAAGCAATTAAATGCGACCTCTGTATTCAAGCGGTATTTCCTCAGCGATGCTGCCAATCAGTCGGACGAAGTACTGGGCGCAGAGACCGAGAATTCAGATTGTGCCCTTTCCGTAATCCAACAGCCACCATTGAATGGGACAAAGATCGCACTATGGGCATATCTGATGACTTCCATTACGACGAGAACTTTGGATAATGGACTTTTCGAAGTTACACACAATACGACTTATCGCCATCTCTGGACGAGCAATGCATATAACTTAGAAGACAATGCAGAATACCAAACGAGACTTCTTCTCAACCACTATGTCATACAACTAACGGAAGAAGGCTGTAATTTGTCCGACCATTGCATCAGGACATGGTTCTTCGTCAATGATATTGACAACCACTATCAAGGTGTTGTCAAAGCACGGAATGACGTATTCTATACGCAAAACCTGACACAAGACACCCACTTTATTGCCAGCACAGGCATTGGAGGACGGCAAGCGAACTCAAAGGTCTATGTACAAATGGACGCCTATGCAGTTGCAGGACTACAGGCGGAACAGGTTCATTACCTCTACGCACTGGACCATCTGAACAGGACAAGTGACTATGGAGTTAGTTTTGAACGTGGAACCACAATCGATTATGGAGACAGGCGACACATATTCATATCTGGGACAGCCAGTATAGACAAAGAAGGTAATATCTTATACCCACATGACATTATCCGGCAAACAAAACGGATGTGGGAGAACGTGGAGTCTCTCCTACAAGAAGCCAATTGCACTTTCGAGTATATCAGCGAGATAACTGTTTACTTACGAGACCCTGCTGATTATGAAGTAGTCTACCAAATGTTCGAAGAGAAATTTCCTTCCACCCCATTTCTAATCGTAGGAGCATCCGTTTGCAGACCGGGATGGCTCATCGAAATGGAATGTATGGGCGCAAAAGAAATGATACATCCACAATATCCAGACTTTTAGAATTCAATTGTATAGCCTAAACAGAGATCCATACGGCGTTCCGTTCCACTTCCGGAAGCATGACGCATTCCATACTCCGCTTTCAAGACCAAATGAGGAAGTGGGGAGAAATGGGTACCTAAGGTATATTGGCACAGAGGCACAGTGTCTTGAGCCCAGAATCCATCATAACGGAAAAAAGGTATCCACTGAATCCTGTAGGTGCCTAAAGCATGAAAAAGGTTATATCCTATTTCACAGCCCACAGATTTCGCGTTCTTGTCTGTACTGTATATCAAACTGCCATCAACTATCCAACCATGGTTTTGATAGTCAAAATCCAGATCTCCGAAGAAAACGCCATCTGTTCCCAAATAGTCAGGTCCTCCATGATGAATCATCCCTTGGGAGGAAGTGCCCCAATAACTGCTTAGTCCTACTCTCAAGGCTGAAGGGAATACATAATCCAAACGGGTAGCCGTTCCCAATACAGTAGAATTACGCAAGGGAGCATTACAATAGGCAAGAACCTCTACGGTATAATTCCATCGCCTACTCCTATCCAAAAAACCACTAATCCCAATACCAGTCTCATGCCATGTCATGGGAAGCATTTCTGCCTCACTCATTGGATCATATATGGTAAGTGCAGGACCATAGTGATTGGTGATCCCAACTGGTACATCTAAAATGCCGGCTTTGATCTGCATGCATGGATGAAGAGACTTAGATACATACAAAAGGTTTGTAGCATAATCTCGCCGGAAATTATCACCCCAATGACCATCTTGACGGAAACGTTCATATTCTAACTCTGCGGTAACCGACCAGCCCTTTCCCAATTCAACATGACCATCTATGATCAAATGAGGAAAATCCCATTGAACCCCTTGACTACCTTTAAATGCGTGACCATAATTAACCTCCGAATACACTGATCCCGAAATCGTAGGGATACTATCTCCATCCCCAGCCTGAGTCTTACACTGATACAAACAAAATCCTATCAGTAGAAGCATCTTAATCCTTACCATTATATTCAATTCTTAACGACTGCAAAGGTAAGAACGTGGCATGAGAAATACAATACCAAGATATAATGAAAAAGGGATATCGTCCAAGCCAATATCCCTTTTCATCTATCATCATTAATGATTATTTCGCATAAGCCACAGAACGCGTCTCTCTGATTACAGTGATCTTTACCTGTCCAGGATAAGTCATCTCACTCTGAATCTTATCTGCAATCTCTGTACTTAACTTCTCTGACTCCGCGTCATCCATCTTATCTGCGCCAACAATCACGCGCAGCTCACGTCCTGCCTGAATCGCATACGTCTTCGTAACACCAGGATAACTCATAGCAATTGCCTCCAAGTCATTTAAACGCTTGATATAAGCCTCAACGATCTCACGACGGGCACCAGGACGGGCACCAGAGATGGCATCACATACCTGTACAATAGGTGCCAGCAATGTCTGCATCTCCACTTCATCATGATGGGCTGCTATCGCATTGACAATGTCTGGTTTCTCCTTATATTTCTCGGCAATCTTTGCGCCATACAAAGCATGTGGCAATTCTGTCTCCTCGTCAGGAACTTTACCTATATCATGGAGCAAGCCTGCACGCTTTGCTTTCTTGGGATTCAACCCTAACTCTGCTGCCATCACAGCACAGAGGTTAGCCGTCTCACGTGCATGCTGCAAAAGATTCTGACCATAACTGGAACGGTACTTCATCTTCCCAATGATGCGCACCAGTTCCGGATGCAATCCGTGGATGCCCAAATCTATGGCCGTTCTTTTGCCCGTCTCTATAATCTCATTATCCAATTGCTTCTTCACTTTAGCAACGACCTCCTCAATACGAGCTGGATGGATTCTGCCGTCAGCTACCAACTGATGTAAGGCAAGGCGGCATACCTCACGACGAATAGGGTCGAAAGCCGAGATCACAATAGCCTCTGGAGTATCATCCACGACAATCTCCACGCCAGTAGCTGCTTCCAACGCCCTAATGTTACGACCTTCACGACCAATGATGCGTCCTTTCACCTCATCATTGTCAATATGAAAGACACTGGTAGAATTTTCTATAGCAGTTTCTGTAGCGACCCTCTGGATTGTCTGAATGACTATTTTCTTAGCTTGCTGGTTCGCATTCAGCTTAGCTTCATCCATCACTTCATTTACATAACTCGCAGCATCCATTTTTGCCTCATCCTTCAGGCTTTCAACCAGACGTTTCTTAGCCTCTTCTGCACTTAACCCGGAGAGTTCTTCTAATTTTGCCCGCTCCTGATTCTGCATTTTTTCTAATTCTTCCTGCTTGATTGCCAGAAGCTTCTTTTCATTGTCAATACGCTGCTGCCCCTGCTCTACTTCCTGCTTTCTGCGCCCGATCTCTTCTTGGCGCTGATTCAGGGAAATCTCTCGCTGCTTCAACTTGTTCTCACTCTGCTGAATTTTCTGGTTACGAACCTGAACTTCTTTTTCCAATTCACTTTTCTTGTTCAAGAACTTTTCCTTCACCTCCAACAATTTCTTCTCTTTGATGACATCAGCTTCTTTCGCTGCTGCATCAATCATCTCATTATATTTTCCTTTAATAACATAACGGAAAATCAAATAGCCTATAAAGCCTCCCAACACGAGGGTTACTAAGGCAACAATTATTGTAACAATCATATACTAATTTTATGTAATATTCTCTATTTTATGCTTTAAGAACCTCCTCGATTTCTGAAGTCAATTTTGAGAGAATATCACAATAGGGTGCCGTATCATTTCTCTTGGATTCTTTTACGAACCTAAGAGAAATATCTATCAAAGCCATATACAACAGATCCATATCACTCTTCATGCCTTTATATACCTGGGCATAAGTGTTCACTGTATCTGTGATAAGCTTCGCCGCGTTACGATAGTACTCCTCCTCCTCTCGAGGGATAATCACGGAGATATCCCTATCGTACACATGCAATCTTATATGTAACTTGTCTCTGTTTTCTTCAGCCATCGTTCTGGTTATCTTTCACTCAGTAGCGTGATACATTTATCAACATCACGAATCAACTTTGCTAATTTCTTCTTGGACAATTCAATATCCCCATCAGAAATTTCGACCATCTTAGCCAACTTCAAACTATTGTAATCATTTTCTGCCTGGGTCAACCTTTCTTCCAGCTGCCTGATCTTGGCATCCCTTTCATCCACCATAGCATACAGCTCGTTGTTCTCCTTTTCGATATCCCTATACTGAAGGATCATCTGCCGAACACGGGTGGCAAACTGGTTCAAAGTCTTCTCATCAGTATCCATAGATTTACAATTTGGCTACAAATTTAATTCAAAATATTCAGAAGACCAAATTTTTGACTTACTATTTTTACTTCTTGTCATCAGTAGCAGGCTTTGGCTCTTTCTTCGCAAGCATCACGACTTGGAAAACAAAATCAGTAATCCATTGCTGAGAAAACCCTAGTTTCTTGTTATATTGACGAACAGCAAGTACTGCCTTAACAACAGAGGCATCTGTATAATCATTCTTCGTAAAAATGTCACCCACAGTCTTCTGTGTCATTGTATAAATCGTCTTCCGAAAGAAAGACGGAACACGTAATTTAAACTTCATTAGGTTGCCCATTAACATCATTAAATCCTGAGAGAAGTTTTGAAATTGAATAAGATAAACTTGAACATCCTGGATTCTATGGCAATTTTTCCTGATGCTCTGATCTATTTCCTTAAAGAAGATATCATTTGTCTTATAAAGTTCTTTCAGCATCTTCTTGCAGTGGGATTTCTCGCCAACGCCCAATTTGTTGTTCACCGTAGGTATATGTAAGGATGACTTGAACATTCTCAGGTCAGGCAACATAGCCAAATTCGTTATTCCCAAATTAGAAGCCAAAGATGCCTGGAAATATACCCTGACCAGCGTCATGTAATCTTCCATGCCACCAGACTTATTCTCTTCTGATTTATTACCGAATAATTTTGATAAAAAAGACATTCTATTTATAAATTATTTTATACATAATAAGGACTTCTTCCGTCCATTTCTTGCAAAAGTAATACATTTTACTTGAACGACAAAATTATTTCTCCTAAAAAAATATCACGGATTTTGGAGAAATTTAAAAGAAATGTTCGCCACTTAATTTATTTTTTATTACCTTTGCGCACAGATTGAGTATAATTGGGTTCGTATTAGATGTTCTGTTATCTTAATGTGTAAATGAGATTTTATGCTTACGGAAATGACCTAATCAAGATTTTAGTGGTCTTCGGAGACTTCGTGATATTGAATATGATCTTGATTGGTTACATTGAACTGGTACCTTCGATAGTACCAAAATTCTTTGATGTGGCGACAAAGATGACTGCTCTTGTGGCCAATTTCTCAATGGCGATAGCGGAATATTTCTATCGCACTATTATTCATTATCGCTATGTAACCGTTGAGCAGGTACTGGGAAGGGTATTTCGCCTTTGTGCCGTCCAGGTGGTTATCATGTTCGTATGTCTTCGAATGCTCAGTGAGAGTGGTTCGTTCTTTACATTCATGCTTATTTTTGGTACTACAGAGTTTGTTACCATTCTTCTATCCAGGAGTTGTGAGCGTGCTATTTTAGAGCATTATCGACGCTCTGGTAGAAATACCCGTAGTGTCGTTTTGGTAGGGAGTGACCCAGCAAATCTAATGGTCTACAAGGAATTGATATCCGATCCTGCTACAGGATACCGTATCTTGGGGTATTTTAGCGACGAAGAGATTGCCGACTGTCCGGCAAAACTCAAGAGATTAGGATCATTAAATGACCTAGACCGGGAAATGGATGCGACCGTGAACGAAACTGCAACAGACCCTTTGGATCAAGGTCAGAAAAACGTAGAAGACTCTTTGCCACGTGCTGATGACCTGTTTTGCTGCCTATCACATGATGCTTCACAAGAAATCGTCAAGATCATGCGGTATTGCGACAAGAATGTCATTCACTTTTTTTATGTACCCAGACAATTTGGTAATTTCAGACTGAACTTGAAGCCAGAGCAGTTTGGAAAGATCAACATGTTTACCAATCACCGAGAACCCTTATCATATCCTGTCAATCAATTTATGAAGAGGACCTTCGACATTGTCGTAAGCGGATTAGTTTGCTTGTTCTTAATCCCATTTATTCCATTGCTCGCTCTCATTATCAAGATACAAAGCCCAGGACCAGTGTTTTTTCGCCAAGCACGCACAGGCTTAAATGGGAAAACCTTCCAATGCTTGAAATTCCGTTCGATGTATGTGAACAAGAATGCAGATTCTGTACAGGCGACAAAGGACGACCCCCGGAAATTCCCATTTGGAAATTTCATGAGGAAGACGAATATTGACGAATTTCCTCAATTCTTTAACGTTCTAAAAGGTGACATGAGCATTGTCGGGCCTCGCCCACACATGCTTCATCATACAGAAATCTATAGTCAGTTAATTGATAAATACATGGTTCGTCATTTCTGCAAGCCTGGCATCACTGGATATGCGCAAATTTCAGGCTTCCGTGGAGAGACAAAGGAACTATGGCAGATGGAAGAGAGGATCAGACGCGATATATGGTACATAGAAAACTGGACGTTCTTTCTCGACATTCGGATTATCATCCTTACCGCAAAGTCACTGATCATTCCAGATAAAAATGCATATTAAATGAATAAGATATGAAAGGTATTGTTTTAGCCGGAGGCTCAGGAACACGCCTCTACCCGATTACAAAAGGAATTAGTAAGCAACTGATTCCTATCTTTGACAAGCCCATGATCTATTATCCGATATCAGTGCTCATGTTAGCTGGTATCAGAGAAATATTGATTATCTCCACTCCGTATGACTTACCTGGATTTAAACGTCTCCTGGGTGATGGCCAAGATATCGGGGTCAGATTCGAATATGCTGAACAACCTAGTCCTGATGGTTTGGCACAAGCATTCCTCATTGGAGAGAATTTCATTGGGAGTGATTGTGTCTGCCTGGTTTTAGGAGATAATATCTTCTATGGAGCAGGATTTTCGGGTTTGCTAAAACGAAGTGTTGCCAATGCAGAGAAAGACGGCAAAGCTACCGTCTTCGGATACGCAGTCAATGATCCAGAACGTTATGGCGTAGCAGAATTTGATCAAGAGGGAAACTGCTTGAGCATCGAAGAGAAGCCTTCACATCCCAAGAGCAATTATGCTGTTGTTGGATTATATTTTTATCCTAACAGTGTCGTGGAAATTGCAAAGCAAATCAAGCCCAGCAAAAGAGGGGAACTGGAGATTACAAGTGTCAACCAGGAATATCTGAATAAGAAGCAATTGAGAGTGGAGACCTTGCAAAGGGGATTCGCATGGCTGGACACAGGTACCCACGACAGCTTGAGTGAAGCCAGTACATTCATTGAAGTTATAGAAAAACGACAAGGACTAAAAGTGGCTTGCTTGGAAGAAATCGCCCTTGACAAAGGATGGATCACAAAAGAACAAGTGAGGAGACTGGCTCAGCCCATGATCAAGAACAACTATGGGCAATATCTTTTAAAAATATCAGAATAATCATCAATTCAGGAAACAATACATTCTAAGGAAGAAATGGAAGACAATAAGTACATAGAACTGGAAAGTTCTCAAGAACAAGGAGAGAAATCATCATTTGACTTTCAAACAGTCTATACGACATTGGTTCTCAACTGGAAATGGTTTCTGCTATCTTTGATCATTTGCGTGGGCGCAGCTGCTATTTATCTGCGCTATTCAACAAAGATCTATCAGGCGACAGAAAAACTGCTGATCAAAGACGATGAGACAAGTGGCCGAAGAGGAGGCTCAAATAATATACAGAATGTAACGAACTTAGGATTTATCACTAACTCGAATGGTATCGACAACGAGATGGAAATCCTGACTTCTCATTCACTGGCAGCACAGACCGTCAGAGACCTCAAGCTCTATGTGAACTATAAATTGGAAGGTCGTGTAAAAGACCATCTCCTTTACAAGACCCAACCGATTACTGTGGATATCGATCCTTCCCATTTAGAAAAGATTGCGGGTTCTATTCAACTAACAATCAGTCCCGAAGGCAACAACTACCACGTCACAGGCCAGTATTATGTTTCTGTAGACGAAAATAGTGTAGAAGGTCCATTCTTCATCAACAAGAGTTTCAGCGCAATGCCTGCTACAATCGGGACACGCGCTGGTGTGCTCAGTTTCACGGCAAACACTTCTTCTCCGCTCAAAGAAGGAAGAGCTGAGAAAGTTACCATCGTATCACCAACGACTGCCTCTTATAAATATGTTGCAGCACTCACCGTTAACCAGACATCAAAGACGACAACGATCGCCCAATTAACGTTGAAAGATGAAATACCTCAAAGGGCTATTGACTATCTGAAGCAATTGGTAATTTGTTATAACGAGCAAGCCAATGACGATAAGAATGAGATTGCACGTCGCACAGAGGAATTCATCAATGGTCGATTGGAGAAAATCAATGCAGAATTAGGCAACACAGAAGGGCAACTATCCAGTTACAAACGAGCCAACAACGTAGTTGACGTACAATTAAATGCTGGGCAAGCACTGCAAAACCAGGGAGAATATGACCAAAAGCTGAATGAAGCCAATACACAGGTTGCCTTGATCAATAGTTTATCCCAAGCTGTAAGGTCCAACAAAGAATATCAAGTATTACCAGTCAACGTCGGTATAGCAGATGCATCTGTGAATGATCTCATTTCCAAGTATAACGAGATCGCTTTGCAAAGGAACAGACTCTTACAAAGCGCATCTGAGAACAGTCCTACCGTCACGCCCTTGACATCACAACTTGATGAACTGAATGGGAGTATCCGTAGGGCAATGGAGCAGGCTAAGAGAAATGTGGAAATACAACGTGGTAGTGTGGCTTCACAATATAATAAATATGCCAGTCAAACATCTCAGTCACCTGAGGAGCAACGTATCTTGGGACAAATCGGTCGTCAACAAGAGGTAAAATCTGGGTTGTATCTTATGCTGCTACAAAAACGAGAGGAGAACTCCATTTCCTTAGCGGCCACAGCAGATAAGGGAAGACTCATTGATGACCCGCAGTTCATGGGAAAGATCAGTCCAAAATCTCCGATTGTTTTATTGATTGCCTTGATCTTGGGTATTGCCATCCCCTCTTTCATCTTGTTCTTGATCCAGTTCTTCAGGTATAAGATTGACGGACATGAGGATGTAGTTAAATTGACGAACTTACCTATCTTAGCCGATGTTGCAGTAGCCAGTGAGACGGCAAAGACAAAAGCAGACATCGTCGTTCATGAAAACCAAAATAATTTGATGGAGGAAATCTTCCGATCAATGCGTACGAACCTTCAGTTCCTAATGAAAGAAAACGAAAAGGTAATCATGTTCACATCAACAACATCCGGTGAAGGCAAGACCTTTAATGCCGCGAACTTAGCTGTCAGCTTTGCATTGTTGGGCAAGAAAGTCATTCTCGTAGGACTTGACATCCGCAAACCACGTTTGGCCGAATTGTTCGAAATCGATGACCATCAACATGGAATCACGCAACTGCTGATGAAAGAGCATCCTACAGAAGCTGAGGTAAAAAGCCAGATCGTTAGCTCTGGCATCCATAATAATCTTGACTTACTGATGGCTGGTCCTATACCTCCTAATCCTTCAGAATTAGTGGCACGTCCATCATTGGAAGACATTATGGAAGTACTGAAAAAGACATACGATTATGTACTGATTGACACAGCCCCTGTAGGACTGGTAACGGATACACTTCAAATCGCAAGAATTGCAAATGCAACGGTCTATATGTGTCGTGCTGACTATACGGCAAGGGACAGTTTCAATCTTATCAATGGATTGTACGAAGAGAAGAAGCTACCGAACATGAGCATTGTGATCAATGGTATCGACATGTCCAAGAAGAAGAACGGATACCGCTATGGATACGGGAAATATGGAAAATATGGACGCTATGGACATTATGGTAGCTATGGAAGTTATCATAGTTATAAATCTTATGGCAGCTATGGTACATACGGAAGCTACGGCAATTATAGTAGTAGCCACTATGGCGATAAGAACGATACATCTATAAAAAGATAAATCATGATCATCGCAGTAGATTTCGACGGGACAATTGTCGAACACAGATATCCGGAAATAGGCGAGGAACTCCCTTTTGCGACAGAAACCCTTCGTATGCTCATAAAGGATCATCATAAATTGATCCTTTGGAGTGTACGGGAAGGCAAACTCTTAGAAGATGCCATTAACTGGTGTAAAGAAAGAGGAGTTGAGTTTTATGCCGTGAACAAAGACTATCCGGAAGAAAAAGTTGAATATAATAATCATTTCTCCAGGAAGATAAAGGCTGATATTTTTATTGACGACCGGAATTTGGGGGGATTACCTGATTGGGGATTGATCTATCAGATGATCAGTGAGCATAAGACTTACCGGGATATCTTGAGAGAAGCACGCCAACAAGGAATGGGTACGGAAAATAAGCCGAAAAAGAAGCACTGGTGGAATAAATAGCTGATGATAATGACCAAAGGGACAGTTCTGATACTTTTCTTTTTTGCTCTTCCCTATTGTGCTAATGCGCAACGCTCCCTACTCGACGGAATGGAATATAGCATAGCTTCACAAGGGAGTTTTTCCCATGGTAAGACTCCTCTATGGCTGAATGCAAATAAATATGGCCTCAGTTCCTTAGAGGAAAGCAATGGATATATTCGGGGGAGTGTACAAAGGGGAATATCCAATGACTCGACTCGGAAATGGGGTATAGGATACGGCATAGACATCGCTGCCACAACCCACTACACCAGCCATATGATCCTACAACAGGCATTTGCTGAATTCAGATGGTTGAAAGGTTTATTGACGGTGGGAAATAAGCAACATCCCATGGAACTCAAAAACAACAATCTGAGCAGTGGGTCCCAAACCTTCGGTATCAATGCCCGTCCTATACCAGAGATCCGATTGTCTCTTCCTGAATATTGGAATATACCTGGCACACGGCAATGGCTCAAGATAAAAGGGCATATTGCATACGGATGCTATACAGATGGCAATTGGGAAAGTGATTTTACTCTCCAGGAAACCAAATATTCAAAGAATATTCTCCTTCATACAAAATCAGGATATCTGAAAGTAGGAAAGGAAGAATCTTTCCCCCTCACTATTGAAATGGGACTGGAAATGGCAACACAGTTTGGTGGAAAGACTTACTTCCCAGATGGAACCACCATGAGAGGAGGACAAAAAATATCTGATTTCTGGAAAGTGATCTGGGGAAAAGGAGGAGATCCAACAGATGGCGCATACAACAACGCAGAAGGAAATGCCTTAGGCAGTTGGGTGTTTCGCCTCAATTGGGATCAGCCCTCATGGCAATTTTCTTTATACGGTGATCATTATTTCGAAGACCATTCTCAAATGTTCTTCTTAGATTATGATGGCTATGGCTCTGGGGATGCCTGGAATGAAAAGGAAAAGAAGCATTATATCCATTATCGCCTAAAAGACATCATGTTAGGAACAGAACTAACTTTGAAAAGAGGAACATGGATCAAGCATGCAGTGCTGGAATATATCACGACAAAGGACCAAAGTGGTGCCATGTATCATGACCATGGCACGCTCGTCTCATATCACGTAAGTGGCAATGACAATTATTATAACCACGGGGTCTATCCGGGTTGGGAGCATTGGGGGCAAGTCATCGGCAACCCTCTCTATTTCTCACCTATCTATAATACAGATCATCAGCTCAAAGTGAAAGACAACCGATTCATGGCATGGCATTTCGGGATAGACGGATCGATTCTTTCACGAATAGACTACCGTTTGTTGACTACTCATCGCATAGGATGGGGCACCTATGAAGATCCTTTTGTAAAGAAGAAATACGATACAAGCTTTCTCGCTGAACTCATCTATCATTTCCATCATGGATGGACGTTACAAGGTGCATTTGGGCTTGACCATGGCTCGTCGTTAGGTAACAACCATGGCCTACAGATCACCATCTCAAAAACAGGACTATTAAGCAGATAATGACATGAAAAGAATAATAGGAATAGGTATTTTCACGCTATGCGTGCTATTGAATGCCTGCGAGATACATGAGTATGACAATGGGGATCTGCAAGGATTCTGGCATTTGGAAAGCATTGACACGCTTCATTCTGGAGGAAAGAACGATCTTTCACAAAAACGCCTGTACTGGACCTTTGAATCCAAATTACTGGAATTGCAGGACAAAGATCATCATGCTACAGACTTATTTTTCCTTCAGGAACATGATGGTGACAGCCTGTACCTTTCGAAGCCTTTTACGACAGACAATTTACATGATGATAGCTACGTGACTGACTCAACCGTATTCCTACCCTATGGCATCACGACCTCCCAAGAGCATTTCTCCATTGTCTCCTGTCATGACGATCGACTTATCCTTCGCTCCAGCTCGCTCCAACTGAATTTGCGAAAATGGTAACTCTTCCCTTTCTTTTTGACGGGAAAGGGAAAGAGAATCAATCCACCGTAATCTCACCTGCTATCGACCGTGACATCAAATTGCGGATGACATTGGAATCCGTGTATCTGGCTTGAAGATACATGAGCTTCGTCACGGCGGCCTCAACAGTACTGTCCCGGCCACTGACCACGCCAAGGTCTTTCAACTGGTAGCCAGCATCATATCGACTCATTTCTACAAATCCGGCTACACATTGACTGATATTGACAACAACGACTCCCCTCTCTGAAATATTCCTCAGTAATCTGGTCATCCAAGGACTCTTAGGGGCATTGCCACTACCAAAACTTCTCATCACGATACTCCGGATCTCTGGGACGTCAATCACATGACGGACAATATTCTCCTGAATACCTGGAAATAAGGAAAAGACGATCACATTCGGATTCAATGCCGTATGGGGAATCATGGGCTTATTGAAGTCTGGTTTTAAGATATGATGCTCATGATAGCTAAAATTTACTCCTGCATCACAAAGATGCGGATAGTTAAATGTATCAAAGGCATTAAAGCCATCCGCATTCTGCTTCGTAGCACGGTTCCCTCTCAATAGATGTCCACTAAAATAAATACATACTTCTGGAACCATGGCTGTTCCATCTTCATGCTTGGCAGAAGCCAACTCGATACTGGTCACGAGATTTTCCTTTCCATCCGTACGCAACTGGCCGATCGGCAATTGACTCCCTGTTAAGATAACGGGCTTTGTCAGATTCTCAAGCATGAACGACAAGGCAGAAGCGGTATATGCCATGGTATCCGTCCCATGTAAAATCACGAAACCATCATAATCATTGTAATTGGCAGAAATAATACGTACCAACTGCGCCCACCTAACTGGATTCATATCACTGGAATCAATCGGAGGCGTAAACTGATAGACACTGACATCTGTTTGCAAATAATCAAACTCAGGAATGTTAGAAACCAGATGATTGAAATCTAAAGGTTCCAAAGCACCTGTACGCGGATTGATCCCCATACCGATCGTACCACCGGTATAAATCAAAAGAACTTTATTTGAGCGGTTCATCATATCTCCTTTTTTTTAGCTACGTTATCGTTTACGTAATAAACATGTGCAAATATAACTTAAATTCCGCTTAGTCCCAAATTAATAATGTATTTTTGTACAATAATAATTACTTTAAAACAAATTACATAAAGAAGATGAGACAATTCATGGACGAAAACTTCCTGTTGGAAACAGAGACTGCACAGGACTTATACCATAATCATGCGGCAAAGATGCCGATTATCGATTATCATTGTCATTTGATTCCAGAAATGGTAGCTAACGACCATCAGTTCCGTAGCATCACAGAATTATGGTTAGGAGGAGATCACTATAAATGGCGTGCCATGCGAACCAATGGCGTGGATGAAAAATACTGCACCGGCGATGCCTCTGACTGGGAAAAATTCGAGAAATGGGCAGAGACCGTTCCTTATACGTTCCGGAATCCTCTGTATCATTGGACTCATTTGGAGCTCAAGACCGCATTCGGCATTACCAAGTTGCTAAGTCCGAAGACCGCACGCGAAATTTATGACGAATGTAACGAGAAACTGAAATCTCCTGAATATAGTGCGCGTGGACTCATGCGACGCTATCATGTGGAATGTGTCTGCACCACGGATGATCCCATCGATGATCTCAAATACCACAAGCAGACTCGGGAAAGTGGCTTTGAGATCAAGATGATCCCAGCTTGGAGACCGGACAAGGCCATGAACATCGAAAAGAATGACTTTGCCGATTATGTTAACCTTTTAGGTGAGACCGCTGGTGTTACCATCACCACTTTCCAAGATATGATGGATGCCCTTCAGAAACGGCACGACTTCTTTGCTGCCAATGGTTGCAAGCTAAGCGACCATGGCATTGAGGAATTTTATGATGACGAATACACGGAATCACAGATTGAGACTATCTTCAGTAAAGCCATGCGTAGGATGCAACTTTCTGATGAGGAAATCCGCCAATACAAGAATTGCATCCTAACAAAAATGGCAGAGATGGACTACGACTCTGATTGGACTCAACAGTATCACTATGGGGCCATACGCGACAACAATACGCTGATGTACGACCAACTGGGTCCAGATACAGGATTCGACTCCATCGGAGAATTCAATACGGCACGGGCCATGAGCCATTTCCTGAACCACCTGAATGCAGAACATAAACTCACCCGTACAATTTTATACTGCCTGAACCCGTGTGCCAATGAGGTCATTGCCACCATGCTCGGTAATTTCCAAGATGGGTCTTGCCCAGGGAAAATACAATTTGGTTCCGGATGGTGGTTCAACGATCAGCTTGATGGCATGACCAAGCAGATGAATGCCCTGTCAGTACTGGGTCTGCTGAGCCGATTCGTGGGCATGCTCACCGACTCCCGGTCCTTCCTAAGCTATCCGCGCCATGAGTATTTCCGTCGTTTACTTTGCAACCTGCTCGGAAATGACGTGGAAAAAGGATTGCTTCCCAACGACCATGAGACGCTCACCCGTATGGTCGAAGACATCAGCTATAACAACGCACGCAACTATTTTAAGTTCTATTGATAGGGCAACGGCAAGTTATCAAGCCTGGTCTATCTGGTAATTTTGGAAGAAGATGTATCATCAGTCTATTTGATGGTACATCTTCTTACTTCTTCATCTTTTTTCAGTGAGGAAGTGAAGGAAGTGTTGAAAGCGAGATCATACGATCTCTTGTGTCTTGCCTGACAGTCCATGATATCGATGCAGCATTTACTGTCGCGGTAGCAAGGATCAATTTGCATTTATACATGAGTTTTTTTATGCAAAAGGTTGACAGGTTGTCAAAACCCAGTGTTTATCGGGCACAAAATTTAT
>CAJLYG010000018.1 GCA_905210845.1 uncultured Prevotella sp. | reverse complement strand
ATATAGCGGCTGCCCGGGAAGGGGTGCTTGTCGCGAATGCCGAGCGACAACGCTTGCATGAGGTGGCATCCATCAATGGGTATGGGCGTCGCTCGGATGCAGTGCTGACATCCCCAATCTCTGGGTATGTTATCGACAAGCATATATACAATGACAGCTATGTCAGCGAACAGACGAATGATGACCCAGCGATTGAGATAGCCGACCTGAGAAGAGTATGGGTCATCGCCGATGTCTATGAGAGTGATATCGCAAAGGTCCATCCGCATGCAGCGGTCAGGGTGACGACGATGGCGTATCCTGATGAGGTATTCTTTGGGAGGGTTGACAAGGTGTACAGCGTCCTTGACAGTGAAAGCAAAACGATGAAGGTAAGGGTCTGCCTTGACAATCCAAAGGGACTTTTGAAGCCCGGTATGTTCGCCAGTGTCCATGTACGCCTTTCTGGCAGTGGGCAGCCCTTGTGCGCTGTTCCCTCCTCAGCGGTCATCTTTGAGAATGGGCATGATTACGTCATGGTCAAGCAGAATCCCCATGAATATCGTCGTCGTGAAGTGAAGGTGGTACATACGGCTGGTGGATATTCTTATCTGTCAGCAGGACTGCTTCCCGATGAGAAAGTAGTGAGCAAGAACGCTTTGCTGTATTTCAATTCTACAGAAAATGAATAGGTTTATTGATTTTATTATTTCCTTCTCACTCAAGCGTAAGTATGTCATCCTTTTCCTAACCGGCCTTGCCTTAGTGATAGGGATATACAGTTTCAAGAATACTCCTGTTGATGCCTGGCCAGATGTGACCAATACCAAGGTTACCATCATCACGCAATGGCAAGGGCGTTCGGCTGAGGAGATCGAGAAGTTCGTGACGATCCCCATAGAGATCGCCATGAACTCAGTGCAAAAGAAGACGGATATCCGTTCGACGACCTTGTTTGGGCTTTCAGTCGTGACCGTTATCTTTGATGACCATGTAGATGATGAGTTCGCTCGGCAACAAGTATATAACTTGCTGCACGATGCCGACCTTCCGGATGGCGTCACCCCGGACGTTCAGCCTTTGTCAGGACCTACTGGTGAAATTTATCGTTATACCCTGTCAAGCAAGCATCGAAGTGTCCGGGAGCTGAAAACCTTACAAGATTGGGTGATCGAGCGGAAGCTCCGTAGTGTCCCTGGGGTTGCCGATATCGTCAGTTTCGGAGGAGAGGTGAAGACATTTGAGGTGAGTGTCAATCCCAACCTACTTTCCACGTACGGAGTGAGTAGCCTGGAGCTCTATCAAGCACTTGCCAACTCAAATGTCAATGTGGGAGGAGACGTGATTGAACGCAACTCCCAGGCTTATGTTGTTCGGGGTATCGGACTTCTTAACAATATCCAGGAAATAGGGGATATCGTTGTGAAGAACGTTAATGGGACGCCCATCTTGGTCCGTAATCTTGCCGATGTCCATGAAAGTTGTCAGCCCCGTCTTGGACAGGTGGGACGTGATGGCGAGGATGATGTCGTGGAAGGGATTGTCGTGATGCGCAAAGGAGAAGATGCGGCGAAGGTGATCACCGACTTGAAGGACAAGATCTCTGAGATCCAAAGGGAAGATCTTCCGAAAGACGTAGAGATCAAGCCTTTCTACGATCGTGATGACTTGGTAAACCTTGCTGTGCATACTGTGTTTCATAATGTCATAGAAGGCATTCTGTTGGTTACGTTCGTTGTGTTTCTTTTTATGCGCGAATGGCGTTCGACAGTCATCGTGGCGAGTATCATCCCTTTGGCACTTCTCTTTGCCTTTATCTGCTTGCACCTGAATGGCATGAGTGCCAACCTTCTGTCTATGGGAGCCATCGACTTCGGGATTATCATTGACGGTGCTGTGGTGATGGTGGAAGCTCTTTTTGTAGCCTTGTCTGCCCAGGCGCGTGAGATAGGCATGGCAGCCTTCAACAAACGTAGTCATTTAGGGATGATCCGCCAGACAGCACGTGGTAAGGCGAAGTCGGTGTTCTTCTCAAAGCTGATTATTATCACGGCCCTGATCCCCATCTTCTCTTTTCAGAAAGTCGAAGGGAAAATGTTCTCGCCATTGGCGTTCACATTAGGCTTTGCCTTATTAGGAGCCTTGATCTTCACCCTGACCTTGGTGCCCGTGCTCTCTTCCATGATGTTAAAGCGAAATGTGGCAGAAAAGAAAAATCGCTTTCTCGACTGGATATACCGATGGTTCGACCGTTTCTTCGACTGCTGCCATCGGAATAGCCGCAAGGCCATTACGGTAGCCATCGTGGTGATGGCCGTTGGCATTGGTTCCTTTTCGATGCTTGGGTCGGAATTCCTTCCCGAGATGGATGAGGGTTCTATCTATGTGCGTGCCACGTTGCCCCAGAGTATATCCCTTGATGAGAGTGTCAAGCTTGCCAATCGCTTTCGTCATATCCTCAAGTCGTTTCCTGAGGTTACCCATGTGATGACGCAGACGGGTCGCCCCAACGATGGCACAGACGCAACGGGATTCTATAACATAGAACTTTTCGTGAAGTTACATCCAGAAGGAGAATGGGAGACGGGGCGGACGAAGGATCAGCTCATAGATGACATGAATCGTAGGCTTGGTGTCTATCCAGGTATCGACTTCAACTTCTCACAGCCTATCAGTGACAATGTAGAGGAAGCTGTCAGTGGCGTAAAAGGTGCCATCGTGGCTAAGGTCTATGGAAAGGACCTGTATAAGAGTGAGCAGATTGCCGATCAGATATACAAGACCATGAAGCCCATCCGTGGTATCACGGATCTGGGCGTTATCCGGAACATCGGACAGCCTGAGCTCCAGATTAATATTGATGAGGATCGACTGGCACGATATGGGGTTAGCAAGGACGATGTGCAGAGAATCATTGAGATGGCGATCGGCGGGAAGGCAGCCTCTCAGGTGTATGAAGAAGAAAGGAAGTTCAATCTCGTGGTACGGTATGAGAAGCCTTTTCGGGATGATGCCGAGGCTATTGGCAAGATTAAGGTGCCTACGGAAAGTGGGCAGATGGTCCCTATCCGAGAGTTAGCGACCATCAAGACTATCACGGGTCCACTGATTATCTATCGGGAGAACCATACCCGTTATTGTGCTGTGAAATTCTCCGTACGCGACCGCGATATGGGGTCTGCTGTTGATGAAAGTCGTGCCAAAGTAGAGAAAGCTGTGCATCTGCCCGCAGGATACAAGATCGAGTGGAGCGGCGATTTCGAGAACCAGAAACGTGCTACCTCTCGGCTTGCCCATGTCATCCCTATTAGCATCCTGCTCATCTTCGGGATTCTATATGTGCTTTTTGGCAATGCCCGTGATGCAGGCTTGGTACTCTGTAATGTGCCATTTGCAGCCGTGGGAGGAATTGCCATCTTATTGCTGACCGGTTTCAATTTCTCTATTTCGGCTGGTATCGGCTTTATCAGTCTTTTTGGAATCTGTATTCAGAATGGTGTCATCATGATTCAGGACATTAAGCATTTCATCCGTCATGGTCATCCACTTGATGATGCGGTCACGATGGGCATGCACACTCGCATCCGTAGTGTCTTAATGACGGCAATGATGGCAACGTTAGGACTCCTCCCTGCAGCCCTCAGTCATGGGATCGGGAGCGAGAGTCAACGCCCGCTTGCCATTGTGATTATTGGTGGACTGATCGGTGCCACCACTTTCACCTTGTTCCTCTTCCCGTTGTTTGTAGAAAAAGTATATCAACATGTTAATATGCGGAAGTTGTCATAATCTCAAAATAGTGGTCTTAGGGTGTCTCTTGGGTTTTGGCTTTATGGGTAGGATCCAAGGACATACCCATCAGACCCGTATTCAGATTCTCTGCCGAGCCTCGCGGGAGATGAAACCAAGTATCGATTCCGTAGCATGTTCATTCTATGGCGTTTACATGGCAGACTGGAATCCAGACAGCCAGTGCTTGTCTTTCGTTTACGACCATACAAAAATATCGGGCAGGCGACTGAGAAAACAAATAAATGATTATCTTTGTAACCAAAAGTGTGACTTGAGGCGATATGACAAAGAAAATACTGATGGCGGAAGACGAGGAAAACATCTCTGATTTCGTGAGTCGTGGACTACAGAATTTTGACTATGAAGTGACCGTTGTCAATAATGGCACGGATGCGTGGTCATTGCTTCGGCAGGGAGCTGATTTCAACCTGGTTATCTTAGATATCCGGATGCCGGGGATGAGTGGTATCGAGGTCTGCCAGCACATTCGCGAGCATTTAGGATATCATCTGCCGGTGCTCATGCTTACAGCATTAGATACGACGGACGACATCGTGATGGGATTACAAGCCGGTGCTGATGAGTATATTGCCAAGCCTTTTAAGTTTATGGAACTGCTCGCTCATATCCAAGCTTTGCTGAGGCGAGTGGAATTAGATAAGGACAATCATCTGACCGTATGTGGCGACTTGCAAATAGACGCCTCTTCCCACAAGGCAATCCGAGAAGGGAAAGCATTTGATCTGAGTGTCAAGGAATACCGGTTGCTTCAATATCTTATGGAGCATGAGGGAGAGATCCTTTCCCGTAGGCAACTATTGAAGGACGTATGGGACAAGGATTTTGATACCAACACGAATGTCGTCGATGTCTATGTGAGGTATCTCAGGCAGAAAATAGATGATGGATTTGAACATAAGTTCATCCAAACCGTTGTGGGGACAGGATATTGTTTCCGGAGAAATTCTGATCAATGAAGGATAAGCGATGAATACAGGAAAGAAAATATCATTGATCTATTCTGGCATCACCATCGGACTGGTCACAATCACCAGTTTGATCTTCTACGTCTGCACTTCTAATTATACGCGGAACATTTATTATCATTATCTTGAAGAAAAGGCCCATGCAGTAGCAGAAGAGAAATTCTCGAAAGATGAACTTGATCCGGTGAAATACCGTAATGTCATCTTGCAGCGGAAACGCTCAATACCAACGTCCCGAGAGTTGTTTATCAATCTGGCTGACAAGAAACAGGCGAGGACCCGCCTTTCTGTCTATTTGGATCCTTCGCAGATGAAGAAGCTCTATGCCAATGAGACCGTGAACTTCGAGAAAGACCAGTTGGCGGGTACAGCATTTATCTATTACGACAATACGGGAACCTTTGCCGTTGTCGTCTTAAGTCGTAATCCTTTTATCAAGGACATCAACTACACCTTACGGTGGGCGATGTTATTGCTAATTGTCCTTTCTTCTTTCACGCTTTTCCTCATCAGCCGCCTCTATGCCATTCGCATGCTCAACCGCATTGATAAGGACTATCAGACGGAGAAGATGTTCGTCAATAATGCTTCTCATGAAATCAATAATCCTCTCACGGCTATTCAGGGGGAGTGTGAGGTAGCCTTGATGTCAGACCATCAGCCTGAAGAGTATAAGGATGTCCTTCGTCGTATTGCTGAGGAAACCCAAAGGATCATCCTGATCATGAAGGAGCTGCTTCAATTTTCCCATGCACGGGATGGAAGAATAGGGAAAGGGAGTCTGGAACCTGTGCGTATCTCAGCCTTGATTGATCGTGAACGGCAACCACAGGTAGAAGTCCATGTCTTACATGATTTCACGTTGATGACAGACGTGGAATTGCTTCGGATTGCCCTCCACAATCTGGTCAGCAATGCAGTGAAATATTCCAATGGTCATTCCGTTGTGGTGACGATCAATCAGGGAGTCTTGATGGTAGAAGACAAGGGTATCGGCATCCCTCCCTCCGATCTTAAGCATATTTTTGAACCTTTCTTTCGGGCTTCTAATACAGGAAGTGTAACTGGCAAAGGTATTGGGCTCGCTTTGTCAAAAGCTATCTTGGAAAAGTTGGATGCCACCATCGTCGTTTCTTCCAGGGAAGGTGAGGGTACCCAATTTAAAGTTATCTTTCCTTCTTATCGCTGAAAGGGCTCATTCTCTCTCTTGTAGATTAGGGAGAAATTGAATTGGATTAACACAAAATAACATTTTAAGTGATAAAAGCTAAAGAAATATTTCATAATTTTGTGGCATATTTATAAGAGTTGCGGGAAGCAACGGCGCAAAAAGAATAGACTTACACTAAATAATTAATAAATTAGACTTATGAAAAAGAATACGCTTTGCATTGTGGTTTATACAATGCTTCTCGTAAGCTTGTTGGGATGGAGTAGGCCCTGCGTCGCACAGTCTACTACAGTGATTTCAACGGATTGGACGGGGGTAACTCCCTCTACAGCTGCCAGTGCTACATCGGGTAGCGATGACAATACTGTATTTCTTTACAATGTTGGCAAACAGCTTTGGCTCGGTCGTGGAGGTCGCTGGGGCACAGAGGCTGTCTTGTCGGAGGTAGCACAGGAGTTCTTGATCTCCGGGAGTGATACGGATGGCTATCAGTTAGAATCAACCTTCAAACTGCATGTGAATGAAAGTAGTTCGAGTACGACAACAGGGCATTTGGCGATGTGTAATGGCGTCAACTCTGTCCACGACTGGTATAACTATTATCTGGACAGGTCAGATGCCAGTTGTGCGACTCTGAAGTTTGTCCAAGTGAGCAGCGGAAGTAACATCTATCAGATCACGATCAATAATCCTACTGCTACTCAATATACAGTTGGTTCAGCGACCCAGAAAACATTTGCTGCTGGCGATTATTACATTGTAGCATCTCATAACACGGCATCGTCTGATGCAGACAACTTGGCGGATTATATCAATGCTTTCCTGAAAGAAAACCTCCCGTCTGATAAATCTGACCAATGGATTCTTGTTTCGAAGACAGAGTACAAGGAGAAGTTCACGAATGCTGATGCCTCTACAGCCAAGCCTGCTCCAGGTACCTTCCTAATGCATGATTACGACTTTTCACGTAATGACCTTGCCATATCAGAATGGAAAATTGCAGATGGTAGTTCTTTGATTAACGGCGAGTATTCGGATGGAACTTACCAGCATTCTCCATCTGATGCATATAGCACGGGATCAGGATACACCTATTATGTGGGGAATGGCAATCCTGCGGACAATTCGCAGATGACTACCGGTGGACAATGGACAGCGAATATTCACGGTTCTAACGGTAAGGTGTACCAGACCTTGAACGGGATTTTCCGAGCTGGATGGTATCAGGTAAGATGCCATGCTATCACGACTGGGTCAAAGGGCACTTCTAAGCTTTTCGCTTCTGTAGGGGAAGCTACGACAAAGACAACAAAGCGTACAGAATATGCAGAGGATGATGTCCTGATGGTTTCGTCCAGGCCCAATACTTATATTGAAGCCTATAACGAAGTGAATAGGGCGGAAATCATAGATGACAAAGAATCTTATCCAAATACTTCCAGTGTGCTTGTCTACGTGGAAGAAAAAAATTCAACCATGCAAACGTTGACCTTTGGTATAAAAGTGGAAGGCGCGGATGCTGATGCTTGGACCAGTTTCGATAATTTCCAGATCTATTACTTAGGTACTTCACCCAATGAAGTCATCTTAGACGAAGAGAGAACTTCCATCGATTATATGAATACGCAGAATACAGATGATGCGCGGAAAGAGAAATCCACGATCTATCTCCATCGTAACCTGAATGAAGGCAAGTGGAACTCCTTGGTTCTGCCGATCTCTTTGAATGAGAACCAGATACAGAGCGTTTTCGGTGCTGGTACTATTGTGTCAGCTTTCAAGGGTGCGATTAATCAAGACCATCCCAGTCGTATGTATTTCGAGGAGACCAAGACAATTGAGGCAGGAAAGCTCTATATCATCAAACCTGCAAAGGGAGAGGACAAGGGTCAAGCAGAGGTGTCTGCTACCGCAGATCCAGATAATATAAAACTCACGGGCAGTTACTATACAATTCCACAGGTAAGCTATGGTCAGACAGATGCTTTTACGGCACAGGTTTCCGGTGAGAGTGGCTACGAGACCGTAGGCGGAGCACATGTACAATTCGCTGGGACTTATATCAATCATGATAAAACAGCATACATCCCATCTAACAGCTATGTTCTGAAGGGTGGCAGTAGTGAGACCGCTGGTCTTTGGTTTTACCGAACCGCCGGAACGAAGACAAAAGGATTCCGGGGATGGCTGCAAGCCTTGAGTGCCTCTCAGGCAAAAGCTATTGACTTCAGTATTAATGGTATCGTAGATGGCACTACTGCGATTGATGGTATCAAGGTATCCAATATGGCAAGCTCATCCGTGCGTTCAGGAGTTTATAATCTGAATGGACAGCGAGTAAGCGAGAATGCAGATCATGTGGACAGCCTTCCAAAGGGTATTTACATCGTGAATGGCAAAAAAGTATTTGTTAAGTGATGACTATAAAACCGAAGTAAGAAATGAAGAAAACATATATTTGCCCCAGTATGTCAGTCATGGATACGTATACTGACCAATTGATGAAAGCTACCAGTATTCAGAATGCATTGGATGATGTGCAAACAGATATACAAGAAGACAGCAGTGAAGATTTTGAGGCAGGTGCTAAAGAATTAATTTGGGGCTACGATGAGAATTGGGATTAGAGAGGCAGTCTTTATCAATTAGAGAGTAAAAGCAATACGGTCTCTCCAGTCTATGACAAGATTGCATGCCTGTTCATACCAATAAGCACATTGACAGAAGATGTATCATAATTCTATTTTATGGTACATCTTCTTTTTTACAAAAAGATCTCTATGAAGTATGAAATTGTTGGCTTTCGCCCACCTTTTCTCGCCATGGCAGAGCTCAAGTAAACTTGGCTCTGCTCATTTATTGAAAAATCTGTTGGGTGTTCATGTACGATTTACGGTATTTTTTCGTTATGAAGGAGTGTGAATGGAAATTTATCAAGTAACTCATACCCATCATGAAAATGAATCTAAGATCAAAACTCATTCTGTCCCTTGCCTTTATTGCTTTTGGCACGGGAAAAACGTTTGCATCAGAACCCCTGATGGTTCAGAGTGATGCAACCTTGACATCTCCTCCTTCTCAAAAGAAAACTGTTGTCCCCAAGGACAATGGCAGTGGTGGTTTCCAACTGGCATGGATCAGTAACCCCCAGAAAGTATCCGATCACATGGAAGATGCCCATGCAACTTATATTCCTTATTCGTCTACGGCTCAGATGAAAGCCGATGTCAACTACGACAAACCTTGGCTCACTCCTGAGAAGGCAGACTATCTCTTGCTCAATGGGCAGTGGAAGTTCAAGTATGTGGCAGGTACCACGGCGGGTCCTGGAGCCAGTGAGTTCCAGTCAAAAGATTATGACGACTCCGACTGGAAAACGATCCGCGTGCCTCTCTCCTGGGAGATGGCAAACTATGGAAAACCTGTCTATACCAATGTGGGCTATCCCTTCAAGAGTGATAGCCTCGGTGTTGCCGTGGAAGGGTTTAGTGCTTATGGCGTGACCGACAATAATTCCACAGGCTTTTACCGCCGCACCTTCACCTTGCCCGAAGGCTGGAATAACAAGCGCGTTTTCTTGCATTTCGATGGCCTCTACAGTGCAGCAGTGGTATGGGTCAATGGCAAATATGTGGGATTTACGGAGAGTGCCAATACTGACTCGGAGTTCGATCTCACGGATTATGTCACAACTGGTGACAACCAATTGTCCGTACGTGTTTACCGTTGGTGCGATGGCAGTTACTTAGAAGGGCAGGATATGTGGCACCTTAGTGGTATTCACCGGGATGTCTACCTTGTGGCAAAGCCGAAGGTATTCGTAGCCGACCATTATATTACCTCCTCCCTGAATGATGAAGCCACATCCGGTAGCATGAGCGTGGCACTCACGGTGAACAATCCTGACGCCATCTCTTCCAACAAGGTCCTGGAGGTAACGCTCACTGATGCTGCGGGCAAGTCCATCGCTCACGGCACTGCCTCTTATCGGGGCAAAGAGAAACAGACACTGATGGTGACGCTCGATGGTCTTTCTGCTCTTATCCCATGGAGCGCAGAGCATCCTTATCTCTATACTGTCATTGTCAGCCAGAAGAATAAGAAAGGAGAGGAGGAAATGGCTTTCTCCACTAAATACGGTTTCCGTACCATTCGCCAGGTGGGCAACTTGGTTTATATCAATAACAAGCGCGTATTCTTCAAGGGAGTGAACAATCAGGATACACACCCGGAATACGGTCGTGCCATTGACATGGAGACCATGCTTCGCGATGTAACCTTGATGAAGCGTGCTAATGTCAATACGGTACGCACCAGCCATTATCCTCGTCAACCAAAGATGTATGCCATGTTTGATGCCTATGGACTCTATGTCATGGATGAGGCTGACGTGGAATGTCATTATCGGCATGCCGTCGCTAATCGTCCTGAGTTTCAGGAAGCGATGAATGACCGTACGACTCGTATGGTCATGCGCGACCGCAATCACCCCAGTGTTATCTTCTGGTCGTTGGGCAATGAGTGTGGCGCGGGCACTAACTTTGCCCAGACTTATGCGATCTGCAAGCAACTCGACAGTAGACTCGTACACTATGAGGGCGCTGATCACGGCAAAAAATATTCTGACTTGGGATCGAGCATGTACCCTAAGATCGACTTTGTCCAGAAGCACAGTGCCGGGTTGCATGACAAGCCCTATTTTATCTGCGAGTATGCTCATGCCATGGGACAGGCAGTGGGCAACCTCAAGGAATATTGGGACGTGATAGAAAGTAGTACGGGAATACTTGGAGCTTGTATCTGGGATTGGGTAGATCAAGCGCTGTACAACCCAGCTGACCTCGTAAATGGTATCAAGACCAAGAAAGGATTCCACAATTGGGTGGCAGGCTATGACTTCAATTCCCCATCGGGTGTTGACTATGGCTTCCAAGGCAACTTCCTTGACAACGGTCTTATAACCCCTGACCGTGCATGGACCAGTAAGCTCACGGAAGTGAAGCAGGTTTATCAGAATGCGGAGTTCACAGGCAGGGATGACCAGATACTTACCGTCAAGAATAAGAATAGCTTCACGAACCTCAATGCCTACGACTTGAAATATGCTCTTTTGCGCGATGGCCGGACGATTGCCGTAGGAAAGGCAGCCATGCCATCCATTGCCGAAGGTGAGACAGGGACGGTGACCGTGCCCTATGATAAGAGCCTTATGACAGGTGATGCAGAATATCTGCTCAATGTAAGCCTCTGCTTGAAGGACGATGCACTCTGGGGAAAGAAAGGCGATGACGTGGCAAACGGGCAATTTATCCTCCAGCCGCGTCCTGCGCTAAACGCTCATACAGCCGACGGAGGCTCGCTTTCTGTCAAAAAAGATGTCGTGAGTGGTACTACCAAGGATGGGAAGGCCTTCTCCTTAACTTTCACAAATGGGAAATTAAGCCGTTGGACCTATCAAGGGAAAGAGTTGATCGCATCTGGTCCTGACTTTAATAGCTGCCGCGACATAGACAACGACCGTAGCCGGAACTTGCCAGACTTCGTCACGAGCAGCACTACCTCTGTCCTCTCCTCTTTCAAAAAGCATGGAGGCAATGCCGTGATGACGATGCAAGGCACCAACAGTCAGTGTGACTATACGATCTGCTATACCATCTATCCAGATGCAGTCGTTGACATGCAAGTGACTTTTACCCCCAAGGCGGATACCCGCCGGATCGGTCTTGCCCTGCAGTTTGCCAACGGTTTCGAGGATGTTGAGTACTATGCCCGCGGTCCATGGAGCAACTATGTAGACAGAAAGACCGGCTCACGGTTGGGACGTTATACCACAACCGTAGATGGCATGGTAGAGGAGCAGATCCATCCCCAGACCTTCGGTGACCATCAGGATCTTCGGGAACTCCTGCTCAAGAATGTATCCCAAGGGATCAGCCTGGCTATCCAGACATCCGGGAATGTGGCGTTCTCCCTTTCGCACTTTGATGAAAACGACTATTGTGGGAAGGGAGATACCATGTGGAGTGATGGCATACACTGGTATGACCTTACCCGTCATGGTCAGGTCTATGCCCATTTCGATGCGGCACAGCGCGGATTAGGAAACAATTCCTGTGGTGGTGACATTATCCTTGCCCCCTATCAATGTCCCCAAAGTGGTACATTGACTTATACATTGAGGGTAAGGCCACAATAGAAGATGCCGGAAGGAAATAAAAGGAAAGAGGATCAGCCGTATCGCTGATCCTCTTTCCTTTCTGTCCTTAACATTTCTCTTCTTTCTTCTGCTTCTTTCTCTAATTCCGTCTTCTCGATATGTTCCCGGCTGAGGAATACTTCTACATCCTTCCGGATCCTTAGGAAAGGTTCCGCATAATAATATCCCGCGTTCTTTTTAAGCATCGGTCCGATCTCCTGTAGGCTTTTGCTGTAGCAAGATAATTCGTTGTTTAGTTGTGCATTGTGCACCGACTGGCGGTAGATTTCATTTTCCCTTTCTTTTACCAGTTGGTCACACACTTTATACATAATAGGCACTACCACCTTGTCAAAGAGATGATGCCCCTGTATATATAAATAGGTAGTTTCAGGCGTGACCCCTAATGCCTTTAAAGATGCCTTTACCTTTTGGTAGCTGTCCTTGGCACCAGGGTTTTGGCTTTGGAGTTGTCTTACCTTCCTGTCAACCTTTCGACGGATGTTAACGATTGCAGCCATGGGATTCATGAGACTGAACCCTCCCAGTTCTATCACTTTATTAAAGTCAGTCATGGTAAATTCGGAATAATGTGTGCTCCGGTAATACCAGATGTTCCACACGAAGAGAGGGAAGATAGCCTCCGAGAACAAAGCCATGTATTCCTTGAAATCAAAGATGGGATGATCGTTCAAGGTAACAGCTACGCATACGTCATGCAGGCTGGGTGCGTAGCACTGCAGATTCTCAATGGCATACGCATAGGTATGGAAAATATAGGGATTCTCCAGAATCTCCTTCGACTGTGGGGAAGCCCCTTGTATCAGGTAATCATAATCCGCATCCACGCATGCGATCATCGCCTCTCCCACTTTTCCACGCAGCATGTTCATGATGGCAGCCTTCTTACCCCGTTCCAATTTCCCGTGGGAAGGCAGCATCACCTCGAAATATCTTGTATCGTCCTCGAATGAGGAGAGAACGGTACGCCAGAAAAAAATATCATCATAACTTTCCACATAGGCCACGATCTTACGCTTTGCTGTTTTTGAGTTCAGGCGGTTGGCAGCTTCGATGTAGCTTGAGGACAAGAAATCTTTCAGACGTCTTGACTTAGACATAGGCATAGGCTCCTTACTTGGTTGTAGACTGGAGATCCTGATCTGTAATGTCAGAGACTTCCGTTACATGGTCCATCCATCCATTCATGATCACGGCAGGACTATGGGTCGTGAGGATAATCTGCACATTCGGGTTCAGTTGAAGGATCAAGTCGATCAACTGCTCTTGCCATTCTACGTGCAGGCTTACCTCAGGCTCATCCATAAAAAGCACGTAGTTTTTCTGGTCCTCTATGAGGACAGTCAGTAAGATGGCAAGCATTTGTTTTTCCCCACTGGAGAGCTGATATGGAACTAATGTCTCTCCCATTTGTGAGAAGCGAATCTCATTTTCCGTGCGGATGATCTTTTTCCCAGTCTCAGAGAACAGCTTGTCAATCAGATCTTGGAAGAGCTTCTTGGGAGCGCTGAGCCTTTGAGCCTCGGCTGCCGCTTCAGGAGTACCTTGCTGGAGGCACTGTATGATGCGATTGCCTACGTTGACCTGATAATCCAAGTATTTACGCTGTAATTGGAAGAGTTGGAAATCAAGCTCAGTTGCCAAGCTCATGTCCAGCTTCGTGATGGTATCAATATTCATCAGGGGACGGTCGAAAGAGCGAATGACATCAAACCGTATCCACGTTGCGTCTTCCGGACTTACTTTTAGGTGGACACCTTTTATCAGATGGCTGGGAAACTCCCCGCCAGCCTTCAGGCCTTTTACTACCTTGTTCAGAATGGTGCTCTTGCCAACCCCGTTCACCCCACTGAGGATGTTTACTGTGCGATCGAGATTCCAGAGTATGTGCTTCTTGCCACTCCACAGAGATTCGATCTCAATCTGCTTGATATAATCTGCGTATTTTTGCATGTCCGTCTCCATTTTGTTTTCTAAGGCAAATATAGAAAAAAGATGTGAGAGTTGTATCTCTATCATTTGGATTTTTGCATCTATGGAGATAAAATACCCCATATTGAACACCCTTTTCCTCCTCTTTTAGGCATTATACCACAAACGTGGTATGCCAAATGCCAAAATCGTGTTATTTCCTACCATGGGATTTCGCCGTACCTTTGCAGTGTTGATAAGAAAATAATAAAAAATAATAAGAAAGGAATAGAATTATGGCAAATCACAAGTATCATTTCGAGACGTTGCAACTTCATGTAGGACAGGAACAGGCTGATCCCGCCACTGATTCACGGGCTGTGCCTATTTATCAGACCACCTCGTATGTCTTCCATAATAGCAAGCATGCTTATGAGCGTTTCGCCCTGAAAGATGCAGGAAATATCTATGGTCGTCTGACCAATACGACACAGAGCGTTTTCGAAGAGCGTGTTTCTGCCCTTGAAGGAGGCGTGGGCGGTCTTGCTGTTGCCTCAGGAGCTGCCGCCGTTACGTATGCCATTATGAATATTGCCCTTGCCGGTGATCATGTTGTTGCGAGCAAGACCATCTATGGAGGTACCTATAACTTATTGGCTCATACCCTGAGCAAGTATGGAATAGAATCTACCTTCGTTGACCCGGATGATTATGATGAATTGGAAAGAAGTATTAAACCCAATACAAAGCTCGTTTATATTGAGACCTTGGGCAATCCGAATTCAAATATCTCTGATATTGAGCGCAGTGCTGAGATTGCGCATCGCCATGGCTTACCTTTGGTGATCGACAATACCTTTGGTACTCCTTACCTGATTCGTCCTATTGAGCATGGAGCCGATGTCGTTGTTCATTCTGCAACGAAGTTTATTGGTGGCCATGGAACCAGCTTAGGCGGTGTTATTGTGGATGGAGGAACTTTTGACTGGACAAAGGATCCGAAGAAATTCCCTCAGTTCAATGATCCGGATCCCTCTTATCACGGTTTGGTGTTTGGCAAGATTCCTGCGCCGTTTGTTACCCGTGTCCGTGCTTTGTTGCTGCGTGATGAAGGTGCCACGCTATCACCCTTCAACGCTTTCATCCTGCTCCAAGGCCTGGAGACATTGAGCCTGCGTGTTGAGCGCCATGTTTTCAATACGAAGAAAGTACTGGAATATCTTGAGAAGCAGCCTCAGGTGAAGAAGATCAATCATCCCGCAGAGCCGAACCACCCCAATCATGACCTGTATGAGCGTATTTTCCCCAATGGGGGCGGTAGCATCTTCACCTTCGAGATAGATGGAAGCCAGCAGAAGGCATGGGATTTCATCGACCATCTGAAGATCTTCTCCTTGCTTGCTAATGTTGCTGATGTGAAGTCATTGGTCATCCATCCATTGACGACGACCCATTCAGAGTTAAGTCTGGAAGAAGCAGCAGAGCAGGGTATCTATCCGAGTACGATCCGTCTGAGCATAGGCACAGAGCATTATCAGGATATCATTGATGACTTGGATCAGGCTTTCGAGGCTGTAAAGAATGAGAAATAAAACGAGAGAGAATGAATGAAGGAGACATTCTCTGCACAAAGAGGATGCCTCCGCTTTTAACCGACAAAAAAGAAAGAAAAATATGACAAAGATTGCAAAGCAACTGACAGAACTGATTGGTAACACTCCTCTGTTGGAACTGAATAAATATTCTGCTTTTATGGGACTGAAAAAGCCCCTTATTGCCAAGGTTGAATTTTTTAATCCTGGTGGCAGTGTGAAGGACCGTATTGCCCTTGCTATGGTCGAGGACGCAGAAGCAACGGGAAAGTTGAAGCCGGGAGCCACCATTATTGAACCTACCAGTGGCAATACAGGAGTTGGCCTTGCCTTGGTAGCAGCCGTCAAGGGCTATCATCTGATCCTGACAATGCCAGAGACGATGAGTGTAGAACGCCGGAATTTGGTAAAGGCTTACGGTGCACAGGTGAAATTAACCAGTGGTCGTGACGGAATGGCAGGTGCTATTAAAGCTGCAGAAGAGCTTCGTGACTCTATTCCTGGGTCCGTGATCCTGCAACAGTTTGAGAATCCAGCCAATCCTCGTCGCCATTATGAGACGACAGGGGTGGAGATTTGGAACCAGACAGAAGGAAAGGTGGATATCTTTGTTGCTGGTGTGGGAACAGGTGGTACTGTCTCAGGAATTGGCAAACGCTTGAAGGAATATAATCCCGATGTTCAGGTTATAGCCTATGAACCTAACACCTCTGCCGTCCTGAATGGAGGCAAGCCTGGTCCACATAAGATTCAGGGCATTGGGGCTGGGTTTATCCCCAAGACTTATGATCCATCCGTCATAGACGAGGTTCTTGACATCGACAATGATGCTGCAATTCTAACAGGACGTCAATTGGCGCAGCAAGAAGGCTTGCTGGTTGGAATTTCCTCCGGAGGTGCAGTCTATGCAGCAGCCCAGATAGCCAAGCGCCCAGGCAATGAAGACAAGAATATCGTTGTCTTGCTTCCCGACACAGGTGAGCGTTATCTCTCTACTGTGCTCTATGCTTTTGATGAATATCCCCTATAAAAAGGGAGATGTCATTAAATTGTAATACAAGTTTTGACACACTTATTACGATAATTATTATCTTTGCATTGTCATCAATAAAATGATTATGCAAGATAATAGTTATCGTATTTTAGTTGTGGACGATGAACAGGACCTTTGTGAAATCCTGAAGTTTAATTTGGAGACAGACGGATACGCTGTCGAAACGGCAAATTCTGCGGAGGAAGCCCTGACGCTTCCGATCAATTCCTTCGACTTGTTGCTGCTTGATGTCATGATGGGTGGGATGTCAGGATTCGCACTTGCCAAGAAGCTGAAGGCTGACCCTGCGACAGCCCATATTCCCATTATCTTCCTTACAGCCCGTGACACAGAAAACGACACAGTGACAGGCTTCAACTTAGGTGCTGATGATTATATTTCCAAGCCATTCTCCATTCGGGAGGTATTGGTGAGGGTGCGCGCCGTGATCCGCCGTACATCGGAAGCAGCTGGTGAGCAACAGCCCTCCTTGTTGAAATACCAAGGATTGGAAATGAACTTGGATAAGAAGACGGTCAGTATCGATGGAGAGGAGATTCCGTTTACAAAGACTGAATTCGAGCTCTTGCATCTCTTGTTAAATGAAAAGGGTAGGGTGTTTTCACGGCAGGAGCTGATTGATAGGGTATGGCCTAAAGATGTGCTGGTACTCGACCGTACCGTGGATGTTAATATCACCAGAATGCGTAAAAAGATTGGTAGGTTTGCTAAATGCATTGTTACCCGACTTGGATTTGGCTATTATTTTGATGCTTGATGGAGAAAATATCAGTTGGACAACGGTTGCTGGCAAGCGTCTTAACAGTATTCCTTGTATTCGCCATTGCTTTTATTATCTTTCAGCAAAATCGTGAAAAGGAATTTAAGATAGACATGCTCAATACCCAGTTACAGGATTACAATGACCGTATGAATGAGGCATTGCAGTCGACAGGCAAATGGGATGAGAAGACATTGGCTGAGTATGTGAGGAGACATCCCAAGCAAGCACTCCGTGTTACGCTGATTGACAGGAAGGGGCATGTTTTCTTTGATTCTGCGCGGAAAGACTATGGCAACATGTCCAACCACTTGAATCGTCCGGAGGTACAGCAAGCATTAAAGCAAGGTTTTGGGGCAACAGTAGATCGAAGCAGTAAGACCTTGAAAAGAGATTATTTTTATTCGGCGACTTATTTCCCGAAGAGCAACTATATTATCCGTTCTGCTCTTCCTTATAATAATGACTTGGCTAAGTCTTTGCGTGCCGACCAGCATTATATCTGGTTTGCGATTACTGCAATGGTCATCCTGATCCTTGTCTTGTACAGGTTTGTCAATCGACTTGGTGCCAATATTACCAAATTAAAGATCTTTGCCAGTCGTGCCGACCATAATGAATCTCTTGAAATAGAGGATCTGGCGGAGTTCCCTGACGATGAATTAGGAGAGATTGCAGAAAGGATTATTAAGATCTACAAGCGGCTCCAGTCGACGAGAAAGGAACAAGATATCCTAAAGCGTCAATTGACCCAGAATATAGCGCATGAGCTCAAGACCCCTGTGGCAAGTATACAAGGTTACCTGGAAACCATCTTGGAGAACCCTCATATCAACGAAGAGACCAAACAACTCTTCCTGCAGCGTTGCTATGCGCAAAGTGAGCGACTTACGTCGTTGTTAAGGGACATTTCCTGCTTGAACAGAATGGACGATGCGCCAGGATTGATGGAATTCCAATCCATAGATATCTCAAACATGGTCGGTGACATCATCAAGGAAACTGCATTGCAGTTAAGTGAGAGACACATGACGTTTGACAATCAGTTGCCAGAAAATATCACGATTCGTGGCAATCGTTCGTTGCTTTATAGTGTCTTCCGTAATTTAACCGACAATGCGATTACATACGCTGGCGAAGGAACTACGATAACCTTATGGGCACGAGAAGGTCAAGACCGGTGGAGTTTCGTGTTCAAGGACAATGGAGTCGGTGTCCCAGAAGAACATCTGGCAAGGCTTTTTGAACGTTTCTATCGTGTTGATAAGGGTCGTAGTAGGAAAATGGGAGGTACAGGATTGGGACTTGCCATTGTTAAGAATGCCGTGTTGCTCCATGGCGGAAAGATCTCCGTCAGCAATAATCCTGATGGCGGACTCTGCTTCACCTTCTTCCTGAAGAAATGATTTTGTCTTGAATATTTGTTTTTATCAACAAATATTCCTAAATTTGCCACTTCATTCATAATATAAAGAGTATCAACGATGACCATTACTTCAGCAGAGAAAAGTCAAGCGAATGTAATTGCGCGACTGATTATGCAAGCGATGAACTATGATTGCTGCCAGTTTTTCGCTGGTGAAGACCACACGCTCGATGAATTTGAGCAATTGATGACAAGACTTGTCGAGGCAGAAGAGAGTCAATATAGTTACAAAAACACATTGGTAGCATTAGGACCTGAGAATGTCGTTATGGGAATATGTGTTTCTTATGACGGTGCAAGGTTACACGAGTTGCGCAAGGCTTTTATCCGTGGGGCAAAGGAAGCTTTCGGGAAGGACTTCAGTGGCATCTCCGATGAAACCGGAGAAGGAGAATTGTATATAGACAGCCTTGCCGTTGGAGAACAATATCGGAAAAGAGGCGTTGCCACCGCCTTGCTGAAGGCGACCCTTGAAAAGGGTAGGGCATTGCAATTGCCTGCCGTGGGATTATTGGTAGATACAGGCAATCCACAGGCTGAGAAGCTCTATACAGCTATAGGATTCAAATATGTGGGCAGAAATCAATGGGGAGGACATCCGATGAAGCACTTACAGGTGGTTTTCTGACGCTTGTCCTAATCAATAAGGATGGCAGCCATGCAAGCCGGTGAAAGTTTCGTTGCTGCCGACTATGATAGAAAGAGGGTGGAAGGTTACAGCGTTCGCCGCTGTATCTTTCCACCCTCTTTATTTTGGATTCACTTTGGATTAATAGACAAAAGTCTTCAAGACCCAATAGCAGATGATGCCTGCAATATAGCCGACGAATGCAATCCATGAAATATGTTTCATGTACCATCCGAAGGTAATCTTCTCAAGGCCCATGACAACGACACCAGCGGCAGATCCGATAATCAGCATGGATCCACCTACGCCAGCGCAATAAGCTAACAACTGCCAGAAAATACCATCAGTAGCCATGTCGCCTGTCGGTGAAAGCGGATACATACCCATGCACCCTGCCACCAAAGGAACATTGTCTACAATACTTGATAGGACACCGATGATGCCTGTCACCATGTAATGGTTTCCGTTGAAAGCTATATTCAGTCCCTGTCCAAGGGCAGCGAGAACCCCGATGGTTTCCAAACAGGCAACTGCCATGAGGATACCCAAGAAGAAGAGGATCGTGCTCATGTCGATTCTACTAAGCAGGTTGGATACACGTTTCGACATCCCATCGCTCTTGCGATGAACCCCTCGATAGAAGATTTCCGTTGTCGTCCATAGGATTCCCAATACCAAGAGAATGCCCGTGAAAGGAGGAAGATGGGTAATTGACTTGAATACAGGAACCAGCATCAAACCGCCTACGCCGAGGAAGAATATCGCTTTTCTTTGACCGTCTGAGAATTCCTGGGAAACAGTTGCTGTAGCCTCATTGGATGTTGGGATCGCCAATTCGCCTTTCAGCGAGTATTGCAAGACAAAAGCGGGGATGGCCATAGAGATGATGGAGGGAAGCAAAACTTCTTTGATTACGCCCACTGCCGTGATAGCATTCTTGTTCCAAAGCATGATCGTCGTGACATCTCCGATAGGGGAGAACGCACCACCCGAGTTGGCCGCAATGATCACAAGGGATGCGTAAATAATCCTATCCTTATGGTCTTGAACCAATTTCCGTAAAATCATGATCATGACAATACTTGTTGTCAAATTATCCAAGATGGCAGACAGAAAGAAAGTCATGAACGCAATGCGCCATAACAGTCCCCGTTTGTTTTTCGTTTTCATCACGTCCCTGACGAAGTTGAAGCCACCGTTCTGGTCGACAATCTCAACAATCGTCATCGCTCCCATCAAGAAGAATAGAGTGGTAGAAGTGCTGCCTAAATGCTTCTCGATGACATCGCTTACAGCGGAGGCAACATGATCGCCTACGGCACCGGATACATAACTGCCGGGATCCAGCATAAAGAGCGTCCAGCAAACAACGAACATCAGTAAAGCAATAGCAGCCTTATTTACCTTTGTAACACTCTCCAAAGCTATGAATAGATAGCCCAGGATAAAAACAACAATAATGCAAATCGTTAATTGTGACATTTTTAGTTCAGATGAAATTTAAGATTACATGAATTTGGGCACAAAGGTAGTAAATTAATTCTTAAATAGTATTGCATTCTGGAGAAATTATTAAATCTTTGAGAATAAAAATCAAATAACGCTGCCGGAAATGGAAGAATAATCTTATCTTTGCATTAGAATTTATCACAATCTACCCTAAAATGGAAAATAGGAAGCATTTTTTTGCAGTAGACTTAGGTGCTACCAGCGGCCGAACCATCATCGGCACATTAAATAATGGAAAGTTCGAATTGGAAGAGATAACCCGCTTTGGCAACAGCCTGATTCAAACAGGTGGTCATTTTTATTGGGATATCTTCGCTCTTTATGATGAGATTCTCAAAGGGCTCAAGGAAGTGGCAAGGAGAGGAGTCGACCTTACCTCAATTGGTATTGATACTTGGGGGGTTGACTTTGTCTGTGTAGGCAAGGATGGCGCGATCTTGCGAAATCCGTTGTCTTATCGAGACCCGCACACCTTCGGGATGATGGAAAAGTATTTCGAAGAAGAAATAAGCAAGAAGGACGTGTATGATATTACCGGCATCCAGTTTATCAACTTCAATTCTATCTTCCAATTATACACGATGCGCAAGAATCATGACAGCGCTTTGGAAAATGCCAGGAAGGTTTTGTTCGTTCCTGATGCCCTCGGCTATATGCTTACGGGCAAGGAAGTATGCGAATATACGATTGCTTCAACCAGTGAAATGCTGGATCCCCGCACGAAGAAATTAGATGAAAGACTTTTGGCAAGCGTAGGGTTGACCCGGGATCATTTTGGCAAGATGGTCTTCCCTGCCACTGTGATAGGTCCGTTGACAGAAGAAGTGCAGAAGATAACGGGCTTAGGTCCTGTCCCTGTCGTTGCAGTCGCTGGCCACGATACGGGGAGCGCAGTTGCTGCCGTGCCCGCCCAAGATGAGAAGTTCGCTTACCTGAGTTCCGGGACTTGGAGCCTGATGGGAATAGAGAGCCGGGAAGCGATCATCAATGAAAAGAGCTATACGCTCAACTTTACCAATGAAGGTGGCGTTGAAGGTACGACACGCTTCTTAAAGAATATCTGTGGCATGTGGCTTTATGAACGTTGCCGGAAGGAATGGCCGGATGAAGTGCGTGCAAAGAGCCACCTGCAATTGCAAGAGGATTCCATGAAGGTAGAGGGATTCAAGAGCCTCATTAATCCAGATGATCCTATGTTCGCGAACCCCTCATCCATGATTGAGGCGATACAAGCTTATTGCCGGAACACCCATCAGCCCGTTCCGCAGAGTGTCGCTGAGATTTGTCGTTGCATATTCGACTCCCTGGCATTGCGCTATCGGCAAGTGATGGGATATTTGAGGGAGTTTGCGCCTTTCGACATCAACGTGCTCCATATTGTAGGGGGAGGCTCTAAGAATTATTTCCTGGATCAGTTTACAGCCAGTTCCTGTGGCGTTACTGTTCTTGCCGGCCCCCAGGAAGGCACAGCCATTGGCAATATCATGCTGCAAGCAAAGGCTGCAGGACTTGTTAAAGATATCTGGGAAATGAGAAAGATCATTGCCAATAGCATAGAGCCGAAGAAATTTGAGCCTCAGGATCCAGAAACCTGGGACAAAGCTTATCAGAAGTACTTGGCAATAACCCAAAACAAATAACAAACAGAATGAAATCAGAATTAATCGAAAAAGCTTATCAAGTTGCCAAAGAGCGTTATGCTCAAATTGGCGTAGACACTGACCGTGCCATTGAAACTTTACAGAAAACCCCTATTTCCCTGCATTGCTGGCAGGCAGATGATGTTGTGGGTTTTGAACGTGGCGAAGCTGCATCAGGTGGCATTCAGACTACGGGTAATTATCCGGGCAGGGCTCGTAATATCGAGGAACTGAGGCAGGACATCGAAGAAGTCGTGTCTTTGTTGGGTGGCAAGTTCCGCTTGAATCTCCATGATACGTATGGAGAATTTGGGGGAGGATTCGTCGACCGAGATCAGGTAGAGATCAAGCATTTCCAAGGATGGATGGATTGGGCAAAGCAGCAAGGGCTCAGCTTGGATTTTAATTCCACCTCTTTTTCTCATCCTAAGAGTGGTTATTTGACCCTTTCTAATCCAGATCCGGAAATTCGCGGATTTTGGATTGAGCATACCAAGCGTTGTCGTCGGATTGCCAATGCCATGGGCAAGGCACAGGGCAATCCTTGCATGATGAACATTTGGGTACATGATGGCAGCAAGGACCTTACGGTAGAGAGGATGCGTTATCGTCAGATTTTAAAAGAGAGCCTTGATGAGATCTTGTCAGAGAACCTACCGGATATGAAAACCTGTTTGGAAGCGAAATTGTTTGGAATCGGACTGGAAGCATATACCGTGGGATCGCATGATTTTTATGCTGGCTATTGTGCTAAGAAAAATGTCATCTATACCTTGGATACAGGGCATTATGAGCCCACAGAAAACGTGTCTGATGCAGTCAGTTCCTTACTGCTTTTCGTTCCAGAACTTATGCTCCATGTCAGTCGTCCCATGCACTGGGATTCCGACCATGTTACTCTGTTCGATGACAATACACGGAATCTTTTCCTGGAATTGGTACGCGCTAATTGCCTGGAACGAGCCCATATCGGACTTGATTACTTTGATGCATCCATCAATCGTATAGGGGCTTACATCATCGGCGTCCGTGCTGTACAGAAGTCATTGCTCTCGGCATTTCTTGAGCCTTTGGATCTTTTGCGCAAGTATGAGGATGAGGGTAAGCTCTTTGAACGCCTGGCACTCTTGGAGGAAGAGAAAACATTGCCATTTGGGGCTGTCTATGACTATTATAACTATAAGAACGACATTCCGGTAGGAGAGGAGTTCATCCCGGCTGTTGAACAGTATGAGAGAGACGTCCTGTCCAAAAGAAACTAAGTTAGAATAATCCTCGTTCCCTTCTATTCGGTTAGGAGGGAATCCCAGTTTTTATGATATGGAAATAACGATAGGATTACTTATCATCGCCATCGGTGCCTTTTGTCAGTCAAGTTGTTACGTCCCTATTAACAAGATCAAGGACTGGAGTTGGGAGAGCTATTGGATCGTCCAAGGAGTATTTGCCTGGTTGGTCTTTCCTATTTTAGGAGCCTTGCTTGCAGTCCCGCCAGGTTATTCTTTGCTCGAGCTCTTTGCCCAGTCGCCATCATTCCATTTTTGGATGACTATATTGTTCGGCGTACTTTGGGGGGTGGGAGGCCTGACTTTTGGACTCTCCATGCGTTATTTGGGCGTGGCTCTCGGACAGTCTATTGCACTGGGTACCTGTGCTGGACTTGGTACGATCATGGGACCCATTCTCTTGAACATATTTTTTCCAGAGCTGAACGCATTGAGGGCTTTAACCTTTTCCGTGATTTTGGGCGTGATCGTCACTTTAGTGGGCATCGCTATTATTGGCATTGCCGGTTCAATGAAGTCGGCATCCCTCTCAGAAGAAGAGAAGAAAGCTGCAGTCAGAGACTTTAATTTCCCCAAGGGTATTGTCATTGCTTTGTTGGCAGGCTTTATGAGTGGATGCTTCAATGTCGGACTTGAGTTTGGTAAAGATATCAATTTCGGCGATCTGACCCATCCGATGTTCAAGACTTTGCCCGCGACATTGTTGGTAACCTTTGGGGGATTCCTAACGAATGCTATTTATTGTCTTTATCAGAATCAGAGGAACCACACTTGGGGAGATTACAAGAAGGGCAGTGTGTGGTTGAATAATGCTTTCTTCTGTTTACTTGCTGGTGCTCTTTGGTATAGTCAGTTCTTTGGGCTTTCATTAGGAAAAGGCTTCCTTAAATCTTCACCGACCTTGATGACGTTGTCGTTCTGTATTCTTATGGCACTCAATGTGGTCTTTTCCAATGTCTGGGGTATCATTTTGAAAGAATGGAAAGGCTGCTCAAAGCAGACGATCATGGTGTTGGTCATTGGCATTATTATCTTGTTGACCTCCTGCTTCCTTCCCCAATTGGTATAAAGATTAATTCAAGCATAAAGGGATGTTCCTCCTTCACAAGGACATCCCTTTATGGTATCAAACGGCAGAGCCTTTTGTATTATTTAGGAAGGTGGAAAGCTACAGACATTTCCTTAAGCTGCTCATCCGTCATGCCATCTGGCTCGAAGCCCATACATTTTGCATCGATATAGATTTTAGCACTCTTGGACAACACATCAATCTGGTCGAAAGCATCCATGACATCCAGTCCTTTGGCAAAGACGCCATGTTTTTCCCACAAGACCACATCGTAATCCTCTAATTCCTGTAAGGTTGTATCAGCCAGTTTTACACTCCCTGGGAGAGCATAAGGTACGGTGCCGAGTCCCAGTGGACAGAATGCCTTTGTTTCTGGTATCATGCTCCATAGTATTTTGGTCAGGACATCCTTCTCCATAAACTTCTTGTTATGGCTCATGGCAATCAGTTCGATAGGATGTGTATGGACCGTGGCTTTATAGGCTGATCCCTTTTCTATCAGACGGTTATGCACAGAGAGATGGCTTGGAATTTCACTGGTAGGATTTACGGGATGATCAGCAATTATCACATAGCTCTCACAATCATCGAGAATGCGGATGATTGATCCGTTGTCCATCGGCCATCGTGCTAAGTCGCGCATACGCTTCCCTGTTCCCTTGCAGAAGAAATAGCAACCTTTCAGGCAAGGTAACGTGACCCCAATATGCTTAACCTCACTGATCGCAGGCAAAGACTTGATTTCATCATCTACAAGATCCGTTATGTTTACGGTAATGTTACCACCATTGCGTTCTGCCCATCCATTTTGCCAAAGATATCCGGCTACCTCGGCTATTTTCTCAATTTCCTTCTTTAAGGCTGGGCGACCTTCCAAAATACTTTTCATCTTTTTTCTTGTTAATAGTTCCTTTGATGATGCAAAGATACAATATAATCTGACATTGGACACATAAAGAATTGATTTTTAATCTAAAACTTTTGATAATTGAATAAATTAATGTATCTTTGTCCACATGAATGCACAAAATACAAATGATATCCATTGGAGCGAAAATATGATCATAGTCGATGCCGACTATCTCGACCAGGTGGCTTTTGACCTTATCGTAAACTTCGAAAGGATAATAGGGAGGAAAATACCTCGGGCAGACATGGCCCATTGGATAGATTGCGTTGCCCTTGACGGGGGAATCCGGGAAGGGGATCATGAGACACAGGTCATATTGCTCCACCAGAAGGGTAGTCTTAAGTTGGAGAACTTCCAACCGGCAAAGTATGAAGATGAGTTGACGGGGATGGCCTTCAGGGACAGCCTGGGGGAATTTATCTTCACGTCCTTTCCCGTAGAGAATGTCGTCAGCAAAGACGACTACATCATAGATATACTGAATACGGTTATCGCTCAAAAAGATATACAGCGCGTGATGGTAATCCCCAATGCGGACGAGGGAGATATCTATGATAAGATCCGTGGTGCCTTGCATTATCTGGAGGATGATACAAAACGGATCACGGTATTTTCCATGCAGCCGATGCAAGGTGGCAATTTCCATCAGGAGATCTTAGGATATTCCTTAATGAGTGCCCTTGGCATTAAGGCAGATGAAATCAAATAATAATAACGTTTAAGCATTATAATCATGAGTAGAGTTTTAATGATTGGCGCCGGTGGCGTTGCTACGGTTGCGGCTTTTAAAATTGCGCAGAACACGGATGTATTTACTGAGTTCATGATAGCCAGTCATCACAAGGAAAAATGTGACAGGCTTGTGAAGAGTATCCATGATAAAGGCTATCAGATGGATATCCAAACTGCAGAGGTGGACGCTGATGACGTAGAGCAGTTGAAAGCACTGCTCAACAGCTATAAGCCTGAACTGGTACTCAATCTGGCTCTTCCCTATCAGGACTTGACCATCATGGACGCATGCCTCGCATGTGGCGTCAACTATATGGATACAGCCAATTACGAGCCAAAGGATGAGGCCCATTTCGAATATTCATGGCAATGGGCCTATAAAGACAGATTCGAGAAAGCTGGGTTGACAGCAATCCTCGGTTGTGGCTTTGACCCGGGGGTTAGTGGAATCTTTACTGCCTATGCAGCCAAACATGTCTTTGACGAAATAACACAGCTCGACATTGTCGACTGTAATGCAGGCAACCATCATAAGGCGTTCGCAACGAATTTCAATCCTGAGATCAATATTCGGGAGATCACCCAGAAAGGTCTCTATTATAAGGATGGGAAGTGGATTGAGACGGATCCCTTGGAAATTCATAAGCCTCTCACGTATCCGAACATCGGTCCCCGTGAAAGTTATCTGATGCACCATGAAGAGCTTGAGAGCTTGGTCAAGAATTATCCGACGATCAAGGAAGCTCGGTTTTGGATGACTTTCGGTCAACAATACCTTACCTATTTAGACTGTATCCAGAACTTAGGCATGTCTCGCATTGACGAGGTTACCTATGAGGCACCGTTGGCAGATGGGTCCGGTAAAATGGTGAAGGTAAAGATTGTTCCGTTGCAGTTCTTAAAGGCCGTGCTCCCTAATCCTCAGGATCTTGGAGAGCACTACGATGGAGAGACTTCTATCGGTTGCCGTATCCGCGGTATCAAAGACGGGAAAGAACATACCTATTATATATATAACAATTGCAAGCATCAGGATGCCTATCAGGAAACAGGCATGCAGGGCGTCAGCTACACTACTGGCGTGCCGGCCATGATCGGAGCAATGATGTTCTGTAAGGGCATCTGGCGTAAGCCAGGAGTGTGGAACGTCGAGGAGTTCGATCCGGATCCATTTATGGAACAACTGAATAAGCAAGGCCTACCTTGGAATGAAGTGTTCGATGGGGATCTTGAGCTGTAAGCAAAACTATTACTAACCCCTTTATACATTCAAAACTATGGCAAAAAAAGAAGGAAACGAAGAAGCCTTGGAAGCCCAGGAAGGTAAACTGAAGGCACTTCAGGCTGCCATGTCTAAGATAGAAAAAGACTTTGGCAAGGGCTCTATTATGAAACTCGGCGACGAGAAAATAGAACAAGTAGACGTCATCCCTACCGGTAGTATCGGGCTGGATGCGGCTTTAGGGGTAGGTGGCTACCCACGGGGTCGTATCATTGAGATCTTCGGTCCGGAAAGTTCGGGTAAGACGACATTGGCTATCCATGCAATTGCAGAGGCACAAAAGAGAGCTGGCATTGCTGCCTTTATTGATGCAGAACATGCCTTTGATCGTTTTTATGCTTCTAAACTTGGCGTTGATGTTGATAACCTTTGGATCTCACAGCCAGATAATGGAGAGCAAGCTCTGGAGATCGCGGATCAGCTGATTCGCTCTTCGGCTATTGATATCTTGGTCGTAGACTCCGTTGCGGCTTTAACTCCCAAGGCAGAAATAGAAGGTGATATGGGTGACAATAAGGTCGGCTTACAGGCACGGCTGATGAGTCAGGCCCTTCGAAAGTTGACTGCAACTATTAGCAAGACCAATACCACCTGTATTTTCATCAATCAATTGCGAGAAAAGATCGGTGTGATTAACTCTTATTTGTCAAGTAAGAAATATTATT
>CAJLYG010000017.1 GCA_905210845.1 uncultured Prevotella sp. | reverse complement strand
GCTGGGTTCAGCAGCTCCCGACTCCTGATGCCACTTGCCTTCGCCGGAAGTCTCGGGGGCATGCTCACGTTGATCGGTACGCCTCCCAACCTTGTCATCAGCGAGGAACTTGAGAAGAACGGATTCCAAGGACTTTCTTTCTTCTCTTTCCTACCTGTAGGCTTGATCATTATCGCAGTGGGCATCATCTTCTTGTTGCCCATGAGCAAGACACTGATCAAGAAACAAAAGAACAAGCATAAGAATGCTGGCGGAAAGTCGTTAGACGATCTGGTAGAAGAATACCAACTCAATGATAACCTTTACCGATACAGAGTACCCACCCACAGCAGCATCGTAGGCAAGAAAGTGATTGACCTCGACGTGAAAAACCGTTTCGGTGTCACGATCCTGGAAATACGCAACGAGAAACGAAAAGCATTGGGAATGGTGCGGGATGTGATCCAGAGCATTGTTTCAGGCGACAGCATCATAGAAAACGGCGATATACTCTATCTCATCGGGAACCGTGATGGCATGAGACAGATGGCAGAGGAATACGGACTAAGGCGCGAGAAAGGTGCTTCCTTCGACTTCTACGATATCGGCTTGGCTGAGATTGTCGTACTTCCATCATCTAAACTTACCAATACGAGGATTCGCGACTCTAAGCTCCGCGAAAAGAACAGAGTCAACATCCTTGGCATTCGCCGCGGAGAGGAATATATCTACGACGATCTTGGCGACCGCCGACTCAGGAGTGGTGATGTCCTGCTCGTTCAGGCACAATGGGACGATCTGCTTTCACTCAATAGCGAGAATAGCAACTGGGTGGTCTTAGGACACCCTGACAAGACCATCACGAAAGCAACGCTCGACTATAAAAGCTCTACGGCAGCAGCAATCATGCTGCTGATGGTCATCCTCATGGTAACAGGATGGACGGCACCTGTCACGGCAGTCTTGATTGCCGCCTTGCTGACCGTCTTGACAGGATGCTTCCGCAAGGTAGAGGATGCGTACAATACGATCAATTGGGAGAGTATCGTATTGATAGCCGCGATGATGCCCATGTCCACAGCATTGGAAAAGACAGGAGTATCAACTATGGTATCCTCCTCTCTTGTTAGCACCTTAGGAGGTCTGAGCCCATACGCCCTACTTGCGGGCATATACTTCACCACCTCCATCCTGACCATGTTTATCAGCAACACAGCCACTGCCGTATTGATGGCCCCTATCGCCATGGTAGCGGCACAGCAAACAAATGTCAGCCCATACTCATTCCTCATGGCAGTGACGCTCGGGGCAAGTATGTGCTTTGCCTCTCCATTCTCCACACCGCCCAATGCCCTCGTCATGAAGGCCGGTCACTACACTTTCATGGACTATGTCCGTGTCGGACTGCCATTGCAAATCATCATCGGGATCCTCATGACCTTCGTACTCCCAATGATCTGGCCCTTCTGAAAACAAGAGTTATGATGATATTTCCTCATTTATGACTCTTTTCAAAGAATAATGATTACCTTTGGGGCCGCAAATTCAAGTCAATCAAACATCATGCATATCGTTGTCGCTGGAAATATAGGAAGTGGGAAGACCACCTTGACGACCTTGCTCGCTAAGTATTATGGCTGGACGCCCCGCTTTGAGGCTGTTGACTATAATCCCTATTTGGCTGATTATTATCAGGATATCCATCGATGGTCGTTTAACCTTGAGGTATACTTCCTGAAGCAACGGTTTAAGGATCTCATCGAGATCAACCATTCTGACAGGACCATCATCCAGGATCGCTCTATCTTCGAAGGCGTATATGTCTTTGCCGCCAACAACAAGGCAATGGGCAATCTTTCCGACCGCGACTTCACGACCTATATGGAACTATTTGAGTCGATGATGACACTCGTACGATATCCAGAACTGATGATCTACCTCCGGGCATCCGTCCCTCATTTAGTGGATAATATCCAGAAAAGAGGCAGGGATTACGAGCAAGCCATGCAGATCGACTATCTGGAAAACCTGAACAGACGGTATGATGATTTCATTTTCCACAAATACAAAGGAAAGGTGCTGCCCATCGAGGTAGATGACATCGACTTCCAAAACAACCCAAAGGACTTTGCCAAGATCGTGGATCAAGTCGATGCACGCCTGTTTGGGCTTTTTTCACATCAAGAATAACTAATCACAATCAAGAATATGCATATTGCAGTAGCTGGAAATATCGGAAGTGGCAAGACCACCCTGACAAAGATGCTTGCCAAGCGCTATAAATGGACGCCTCGTTTTGAACCCGTTGACAACAATCCCTATTTGGAGGATTTCTATAAGGACATGTCCAGATGGTCGTTCAACTTGCAGATCTATTTCCTAAACAAGCGCTTTAAGGAAGTCGTCGAGATCTCAAAGAGCAAGGATACCATTATCCAGGACCGCACGATTTTTGAGGATGCCAAGATCTTTGCGCCTAACCTGCACGACATGGGTATGATGAGTGACCGTGACTTTCAGAACTACAGTGATCTCTTCGACCTGATGATGTCGATCGTAGGACTGCCCGACTTGATGATCTACATCCGTTCGTCTATCCCCAACTTGATCGCACAGATCGCAAAACGTGGTCGCGACTACGAACAGTCGATCCGCATTGACTATCTCGAAGGGCTCAACAAACGATATGAGGACTGGATCAGCACCTATCAAGGCCATCTGATTATCATCGAAGGAGATAGCATCAAGTTTGAGAACAGCCCACAGGACTTCCAGAAGATTACGGACATGATCGACGCCAAGCTTTACGGCTTCTTCCCTATGGACGAGAAATAAATGCTGGGAAGCGACAGCCCTCAACGACCAACGGTCCAAGCGAAGGAAAGAATATCAGAAAACATAGTTCATGACATTGGCTGGTGGTCGCTGGGCAGCAAGTTCACCCTTCATAAACTCCATGTAAGGAGCCACGTGCTCGAAGAATTGATAATAGCCTTTGCAAAGATAGTTCAAGCCAGGCTGATTGTACCGATCTCGTTGGAAGCGGTTCTTCGGACATTCCCCATGACAGGCGAACAGGTATTTGCATTCCTTGCATTGGCGAGGCAACATCTGGTGCTTCATCTTCGCAAACTGTTTCTGCTGGTCGGAATACATCATTTCTGTTATGGTCTTCGTATGGATATTCCCCAACTTGTATTCTGGATAGACGAAATGGTCGCAAGAATAGACATCCCCATTAAACTCCATGACGCCGGCATGGCCACACTCCTTTGCCATGGAGCAGAGACCAGGGGCTACCCCAACCCAGTTTGCCAATGTGGCATCAAACAGTTGCACGAAATATTCGCCCACATCATGATGCACCCATTCATCAAAGATCGTACATAGGAAGTTTCCCCATTGCTCTGGCGTCACCGAAAAGTCAGTCAGTTCCCCTCCCTCTTGCATGCCCGGAGCTAAGGTCAGTCCGTCCGCCCTTGTCACCTTACGTTCGACAATCGGCGTAAACTGGATATACTTACAATGGATCTCCTTGAAAAAATGGTAGAAATCTAAGGGGTAATCTGCATTGAAATCGTTGACGACAGCCAACGCATTCCATTCTACGCCATGTTTGTTTAATAGGTCAATGCCGTGCATCACCTTTTGGAAGGTCGGCTTTCCCGTTGCCGTCTTCCGATATTCATCGTGAAACTCCTGAGGACCGTCAATAGAGACACCCACGAGGAAATGATTTTCCTTGAAGAACTCGCACCACTCATCCGTAATCAGCGTGCCATTCGTCTGGATGCAATTGTCAATCTGGTGTCCCCGAGCATATCGCCGCTCCAATTCAAGTGCGTGCTTGTAAAAAGAGATCGGTCGCATCAGGGTCTCCCCACCATGCCAGGTAAATAACACCTGGGGCATCGTCTGGGCCTCAATATACTCCTTGATAAACCGCTCTAAGAGATCTTCCGTGATCACATGATTGTGAGCATGGTCGTACAGCTTGTCCTTCTCTAAATAATAGCAATACTTACATCTGAGATTACACAGGGACCCTGCTGGTTTCAACATGATATACAACGGATTACTAAAAGGTGCTATTGTTGCCATGATACTGTCTGTATTGATTGAATGAATGATAATTTTAGCCACAAAGGTACACATTCTTAAGAAAAAAACGTAATTTTGCAGGATAAAAAATCAAAGTTATCACCCATGAAGACTGATGTAGAAATAGCTCGCGAGCGTCATTTGCTCCGCATTGATGAGATTGCAAGAAACGTAGATATGCCCACGGATGAGTTGGAGCATTATGGAAAATACATGGCAAAGGTTCCTATTCATCTGATTGACAATGAGAAAGTTGCTAACAGTAACCTGATTTTAGTCACTGCCATCACACCCACGAAGGCAGGTATTGGCAAGACAACCACCTGCATTGGACTGGCACAAGGCATGAATAAGATTGGGAAGAAGGCCATCACAGCCTTGCGCGAGCCCAGTCTCGGTCCTTGCTTCGGCATGAAAGGAGGAGCCACGGGAGGAGGATACTCACAGGTCTTGCCCATGGAAAAGATCAACCTGCATTTCACTGGCGACTTCCATGCCATTACCACTGCCAACAACATGATCGCCGCCCTACTCGACAACTATATCTACCAGCACCAAGACGAAGGCTTTGGGCTGAAGGAAGTGTACTGGCGTCGCGTGATGGACATCAACGACCGGAGCCTGAGAGATATCGTGATAGGTATCGGACCTAAGACCAATGGTATCGTGCGCGAGACAGGCTTCGATATCACCCCTGCCAGTGAGATCATGGCCATCCTTTGCTTGGCAAAAGACGAAGATGACCTTAGAGAGAGAATCGATCATATCCTTTTAGGCATTACCATGGACGACCGGCCATTTACCATGAAAGACATGGGAGTGACAGGAGCCATCATGGTACTTCTGCAAGATGCCCTCAAGCCCAATCTTGTGCAGACCTTAGAGGGAACCCCTGCCATGATCCATGGTGGACCGTTTGCCAATATTGCCCATGGATGCAACAGCATCTTAGCCACGAAGATGGCAATGACATTTGGGGACTATGCCATTACAGAGGCTGGATTCGGTGCCGACTTAGGAGCTGAGAAATTCTATGATATCGTGTGCCGGAAAGCTGGACTGCAACCACGGCTCACTATCCTCGTCGCCACGATCCAAGGACTGAAGATGCACGGGGGCATTTCCCTTGCTTCCATCAAGGATCCCAATCCGGAAGGGGTGAGAAAAGGATTAGAGAACCTTGACAAGCATATCGAGAACCTACAGCGATTCGGACAGACTGTCATCGTCACGCTCAACCATTTCTCCACAGATACAGAAGAAGAGGAAAACATCTTGGCTGAACATTGCAAGCAGATGAAGGTGGGGTTTGCCATCAACGATGCTTTCATGCAAGGGGGAGAGGGGTGCTCTGAACTTGCCCAATTAGCCGTTGACACCATCCAAACACATCCTTCACAACCTTTACAGTATATCTATGAGGAGAATGACCCTATCACGACAAAGATCAGCAAGGTGGCACAGGACGTGTATGGGGCTGCCAAAGTAGTCTTCAAGCCTGCTGCACAACGTGCCATTGACAGACTGGAGAAATGGGGATATGGAACACTGCCTGTATGTATTGCCAAGACACAATATTCGTTCAGCGATGACTCTAAAAGCTATGGTGTGCCCAAGGACTTTACCTTTACGATACGAGATGTCGTCGTAAACGCTGGGGCAGGCATGATCGTTGCCATTGCGGGGGATATCATGCGCATGCCCGGACTCCCCAAGCATCCAAATGCCTTGCATATCGACCTCATTAACGGCATTGCCGAAGGACTGGGATAGGAGCGCATCTCCTATCCCACCCAACTTTCCCAACAGATCTCAAAAAGCAAATTACCTATTATCCTATGACGAAAATATTATTCTTAACCTTATTCTTTACCTATTCCCTTACCTTATTGGCTAACGGGACAGAACATCCACAGCGTATTTCACTGCAAGGAACCTGGCAATTCTCCCTTGATCCCGACTCCAACAAGAGTCAGATATCAGTCCTGGAAGACAGCATCCAATTGCCCGGGACAACTGACACAAACCATAAAGGCTTTCCCTGTACAAACAAACAGGAGACAACCCACTTGACACGACTTTTCTCCTATATAGGAAGAGCCTGGTACAGACGGACCATCTCAATCCCTAAGACGTGGAAAAAGCAGGTGATCACCCTCCATTTAGAGCGCACAAAGCCCACAACGGTCTTTATCGATGGAAAGAAAATAGGAACCAACAACAATATCTCCACCCCACAGGTCTACGACCTGACTCCCTTTCTGAAGCCGGGCGACCATCACCTAACCATCTTGGTAGACAATGCCCATGGCGTTCCCCATCAGCTGTATGCCAATTCCCATGCCTATACCGAAGACACGCAAACCAACTGGAATGGCATTATTGGGGAGATATACCTGCAGGCTACGCCTCATGGCTACGTGGAGCAGAAAACATATCCCTTGGAGACGCTACCTTGTTTCAAGGACTTTCATATCCAAGGACATCATTTCTATGCGAACGGTCGCATGACCTTCCTCCGGGGCAAGCACGATGCCTGCGTATGGCCACTCACCGCCCACGTCGCCATGGACAAAGGATCATGGATCACCTACTTAGGCAAACTAAAGCAATACGGCATCAACCACATCCGCTTCCATTCCTGGTGCCCGCCAGAGGCAGCATTTGCCGCAGCCGATGAGTTAGGTTTCTACCTCCAACCAGAACTTCCTTTTTGGGGTAGTTTCGATGCCAAGGACACGGTATTGATGAGCTTCCTACATCAAGAAGGAGTCAACATCTTAAAAGAATACGGTCATCATCCCTCCTTTGTCATGATGGCATTAGGCAATGAACTATGGGGGGACATTGACGAGATGAAGGCTTTCGTCGACGACTTCCGGAGAATCAATTCCCGCATCCTCTATACCTTTGGTTCCAATTACTATCTCGGATTCAAAGGATGGCACAAAGGAATGGATTATTTCACCACTTGTCGCGTAGGAGGAGAGGCATATGGGGAATACCAGACCCATACCCGCAGTTCCTTCTCCTTTGCAGATGCCGCAGAAGGTGGGATCATCAATCATTTCTACCCTGCCACTTGGCGCACTTTCGATGAGGCTATCAAAGCCTGCCCCGTACCTGTCATCAGCCATGAGACAGCGCAATTCCAAACCTATCCTGATTACAATGAGATCAAAAAGTATACGGGAGTCCTCTATCCTTATAATATGGAGATCTTCCGCGACCGATTGAATAAAGCAGGGATGCTTGACCAGGCAGCAGACTTCCACAAGGCAAGTGGGCAATGGTCGGTAGAACTGTATAAGTCGGACATCGAAATGGACTTACGGTCGAAGGAGATGGCTGGTTTCCAGCTTCTTGACTTACAAGATTATCCGGGGCAGGGTTCGGCATATATTGGCTTGTTGGATGCCTTCATGGAAAGCAAGGGAATTACCACTCCAGAGGAATTCCGCCAATGGTGTGCGCCCGTTGTTCCTCTTCTCGTAGCCAAGAAGTACTGTTTCCGTTCTGATGAGGGCTTCCACGCAGACATTGATATTGCCAATTATAGCGAAACGCCCTCTGCTAACAAGACCTTACATTGGCAGTTGGCATCAGCAAACGAAATCCTACTTCAAGGAGATTTCCCTATCCTATCTGACCAACAAGGCGTGACAAAAGCCGGAACCATTCAAGAACCCTTGCCCAATATCATCCATGCCATACGCTGTGACCTCACGCTTAGCATACCGGGAACAGAGTACAAGAACACATATCCCATCTGGGTTTATCCATCAGAGAACCGCTTGGAATGGTTAAAGAAAAAAATCATCATCACAGATACTTTGACCGAAGCCATCCAAGGAAAACTACAACGGGGAGCCAAGGTGTTGTTGATGCCAAAAGCAGGGTCGTTCAAGAATACAGTTGGGGGCCTTTTCGCCACTGATTACTGGAACTACCGGATGTTCAAGACCATCTCGGAAAAGAACAGAAGACCGGTATCCCCAGGTACATTGGGCATCCTAACATACCCGCAACACCCTATCTTTCAGGATTTTCCCACAGAGATGCACACGAACTGGCAATGGTATCCTATCCTCCGAAACAGCAGTCCCAGGGTCATGCACGGACTGGAGATTGGCTACCGCCCTATCGTGCAAGTCATTGACAATGTAGAGCGGAACCATAAGCTCGGCCTTATCTTCGAGTTCTCCGTGGGGAAAGGAAAGCTACTTTTCTGCATGTCCGACCTTGAAAAAGCGTCCGAGTATCCTGAGGGAGAGCAACTGTATCTCAGTATCCTCAAATACATGCTGTCGGATGACTTCCAGCCAAGCACTAAAGTTACTCTCCCCCGTCTCCTTGAGACGCTGAATAAAGAATCAAGCGACAATGACATGAAAGAATTGAATAACATCTCTTACCATTAAGCCTTTGTCGCTTCTAAAGCTTCAAGGGTTTACTTGCATCAATACAAATAGAACATACGCTCCATGAGATGCCATTTATCCGTGGAAGTCATCCCTTCATGGCATCCTTGGAGCACAGCAACGTAGTCTTCCCATTCCTGCTGGCGAGGGAGGGTAGCCAAACGGGCCATAGCCGTATCCCAATCGAAGTCGAGCGGCGTCTCGACGATCATGAAGACCTTATTCTCATAGATATACATCTCCATCTCAAGAATGCCAACTTCCCGGATTCCGTTGATGATCTCTTTCCAAGCTTTCCCTTTGCTATGTGCTTCTCGATAACGGGCAATCAACTGAGCATCATCCCTGAGATCCAATGTACGACAGTAACGCTTGACGGGCTGGTGGTATTCCTTAACCCGATAACCTTCTATTTTCTCGTTCTTTTCCATAAATGTTATTGATTAATATCTTATTTAATTCTCAACACTGGCGCTATTGTATTGCAGGGCTTGACGGGTAGCTCCACAACCATGCCTTCTGTAGTCCGATGGCATTTCACCTTACCGTATCCCAATAAGACGACCGACCGTATCTTCCTTGGATATAGTTTACTATCTATTGAAAGACTCTTGATGATCACCTGATGGTCATTAGGCCATGCCAATGGAATTGCATAGAGGACGTCACCTTTTTGCGTGAACCTTATTTCTGAAGCACCCGCCTTTGTATAGGAATCTTCATTAAATCCCTGTTCGCTAATCTTAATGTCTGACTCAGCGATAGGACCTTCTCCGAATATTTTCCAAGGACGGGTACCGATGATACTCTCCTTGTTCACACGCATCCATGCCCCGAACTCGTCCAAGATCGCTTTTTCTTTTTCATCGAAGGTACCGTCACTACGCAAAGGCACAGAAAGCAATAAGTTTCCATTCTTGCTCACGACATCAACCAAGAGCTTAGCCACCTGTGAAGCGGTCTTATACCACCCTTTCTCATAGATCTCCGTATTATAATGCCATCCTCCGATACAAGAGCAAGTCTGCCAAGGACGGTCTATGATCTGGTTAGGAGCACCACGTTCCACATCCCATGTAATGCCCTTACGTTGTTGCTCATCCAGTATCTTGCCGAACATCACCGCTGTCATCTTTCCCTTATGGGTAGCCAAATTATGATTATAGAAATCCGCAGCAATCTTCAAGCCGCAATCACTCAAAGGCCAGAATGGCAGTACTGTCACATCGAAATAGATCAAGTCTGGGTTATAACGGTTGATCGCATCAAGCGTCCGGTTATAGAAATTTGTCACAAACTTCTGTGAGGGTCGGGCTGCACCATTCCCCCATCCCCATTGTTTGGAGATCATGCCATCAGCCCAAGACCCTTGACTGAGAGGATGATTCTGCTGGTAGAGGTCTTGAGGATCAAGACCTTCCCACCATTTGCCTTTCCCGTCGGCTTTTGTCATCCACCCATCATACGGAACACCCATCTTATCCCCGCTGAGGTCATAGCGACGCGATGGTTCATACCAAGTCCATGCATGATCTGCATGAAAAGAAATGCCAAATTTCAGTCCATATTTACGTGCGGCTTTTGCCCATCCATCAAGGATATCCTTGTGTGGACCTATATTCTTGGCATTCCATGGCTGATACTTAGAGTCCCAAAGGTCAAAATTATCATGATGGTTACCCAATGCAAAGAAATACTGAGCCCCAAGGCTCTTATAGTAAGCTACTAAAGAGTCAGGATTCCACCGCTCTGCCTTGAAGAGCGGAAGGATATCCTTAAAGCCCACCTCTGACTGATGTCCATAATGTTCCCGATGGTATTTCCAAGCCTTCGAACCCTCTTGGTACATCGAACGAGCCATCCAGTCTCCCGAGCCTTCCACGCATTGCGGTCCCCAATGCGCCCAAATGCCAAACTTCGCATTGCGAAACCATTCCGGCACCTGATATTGACTTTCAAGCGACTCCCACGTAGGCTGATACTTACCTGTCATCATCTTCTCCTGAGTCTCAGAAACAGGAACCTCATATTGTTGTGCCCCAACTGGTGCAGAAGAAAGAAGACATAATCCCAATAATAATGATAACTTCATATCCTTCATTTTATTTTAGACAATAGAAAGAAATATCGATCTGCATTCACTTCCCTGTTACAAAAAAACTGTCACCGTAAAAAAAACGATTTGTTATAAGTTTTAAATTCGTTTGATTGACTTTATCAATTTCTATTGCAAAAATATGGATTATTTTACACAATCACATTAAGATATATTGCTCAAGAATTACACAATATCGATATTTTTAATATATTTGCAACCATGAGTAATTACGATATTTCCTCACTGCATATACTTACCCTGAACATAGGATATGCAGAACACGACAAAGACTGGAACTGAACAAAAATATGAAGAAGACCGGCAAATGGGAACATTACGTTGCGAAAGCCTGCAATGCTTGACGGTCACAAGGGCCGCCCCTGCATTGCCACAATGCGATGACTTCTCAAGAACCAAAGCTAGTCTCCGGTAATCGCATCATGATGCGCGTCTGGAACCGCAACTTGGATGTGCCCGGTCTGGGAGACGTATTGATGGACAAGATAACATTCACTGAATAACACCATATCAACATGAGAAAACTGGAAAGTACATAACGCGCTATAGTAAAGTGCACAAGCCAATGCACATTACTATTTCAGTCCCTCCATGTCAATGTCGTACACCATTGGCTCTAACTTGGTGTGTTGCAGGAATATCGCCATGTAAATCGGCAGATAGACAATCTTTCCTGACTGTCTAACATTGCCGTTGCAGAAGACGTACGCCAAAGGAATAGCATAGTCTGTATTCGCCATGACGTTTGTGAGGGCGTTATGGCGCTCATAATCCTTACCAGACTTCACCTCAATAGGTACGGTATGTCCGCCAGTTTCTATGACAAAATCCAACTCGCCCTGCCGCTTACTGTTGAAATAATTCGGGATCATACTGGGAAATGTCCAGCTTGTAGAGTTTGATTATTGCTGCCTGCTCGTCCATCATGTCACGCAGGTTATGCGTGTCGATATATTTCTGAACAGCTGCAGGCATACCTCCTACTACCAAGTAAAGTCGGAACAGCTGCATCATACGACTGTGTATGACATTATCAACGGGGGTATGGCTTGAGAAGCACTGCTGTAAAGTCTCCATAATCCTTGGCGCCGTTCCCAGTGCGTTGGCAAATTCCTCGAAGTCTATCGGAAACATTGTTGTGATGTCCATATTGCCTACCGGTGCGGACGAAAGACCTTTCAGTTCCACACCCAACAGTGAGCCGCTGAGAATATAGCGGTAGCTGCCATCGTCAACGAGGAATTTTATAGCAGTCACTATCTCAGGACATTTCTGTACCTCGTCGAAAAAGACAAGGGTCTTGCCTGTTATCAATGGCTTGTCAGTGAATGCGCTGAGACGCAACAGTATGGTGTCGCTGTCAGCAGCATTCTTGAAGATGGTAACAGCCTCGGGAGTCTTGATGAAGTTTATCTCAATGAAGCTATCGAAGTGGGCGTTGCCGAACCTTCTGATTGAGTAAGTCTTGCCTACCTGCCTTGCACCGTCTACGAGCAGAGCCTTGTTGCTGGTCTCATAGAAATGCTCAATGTACGAGTTTATTTTTCGTGTTATCATGAGCTTGTCCGTTTTTCCAAGGCAAAATTAGGTGTTTTTGTCCGTTTTTCCAAGCCAAAATTAGGTGTTTTTGTCCGTTTTTCCAAGCCTTTTTCAGATTATTTGTCCGTTTTTCCATTTTTTAGGTTTTATTTTTGTACCAGCCTAACAAAGTTGACAGACTGTCTGAGGGTGTATCAAAATTCTGATGCATCCTCTAAATCTAATAAAACGTCATAACTATGATAAAAAAGATTTATTTCACCATAGCCTTGCTGCTTTCAGCGACCATGATGTTCGCACAGGAAAGCACGGGAAAGCTGGAGACCCGCACGTTCTCCATCATCGGCAAAGACACGCTGAAGCTTGACGCATTCTATCAAAGCCCCTCCACAACCCTCCCCCCTCCTCGTCCACATCCACTGCGGCTTCGTGGGCAGTTCACGCATTAACGCAGCGCAAGAAGTGTTCTGCCGCTATATGGCTGAGCAAGGATGGCTTGTCACCAATGTCGACTACCGCTTGGCGGGCATCCACGTCAATGAGGACAAGACAGTCAGCAACCCGTACAATGTCAAAGGCGAACTGGAAGAACGGTAATAAAAGTAATAGCAATACCGACATTGCTGAGGGGAGCGACGCTATAAAGTACATCGCTGGCATTGAGGCGGCAATCTGGGGCGAGAGTATCCGCTCCTTCTGCGATATACAGTTTCTCCTGTTTCCCCATCTGACAGGTGCCGCCCAAAAGGCATGGTCTCCCTCCCCCGCCGGGGATGGTCGGGAGGGAGCTTGGGAATATTTATCGCCAGTACTTGTCCTGCCAATCATCCCTCTGGCGTAAACTTAAATGGAACTTTTTCAAGTCAAACCTTGTATTTTGGGAATAAAGTTGTAAATTTGCCCTCGTAAAACTTATATTATGAAGCAGATACTGTTATCGCTCATCGTATCCATGACGTATGCTGTGGCAATAGCACAGCATGGACCACAGGTAAAGGTAGAGGGTGGAATCATCGAGGGCATTGACTCATCCGGTGTATGCATCTTTCGGGGAATACCCTTCGCTGCTCCGCCTGTCGGCGAACTGAGATGGAAAGCCCCACAACCAGTAGTGGCTTGGCAAGGAGTCAGGGAGGCAAAGAAGTTTGGACACGACCCTATGCAATACAACGCCTTTGGCGATATGGTCTTCGAAGGTAACGGGCAAAGCGAGGACTGCCTGTACCTCAATGTGTGGACACCTGCGAAACTTAATTCTCAAACTTCAAATCCCAATTCTCAATTCGACAAGCTGCCTGTCTTGATTTACTTCAACGGTGGCGGACTGGTCTCCGGCAGCGGCTCAGAACCACGCTATCAAGGCTTGCGGCTTGCCCGACGTGGCATCATCGTGGTGACAGTTAACTACCGTGAGGGCATCTTCGGGTTCTTCTCCCATCCTCAGCTCACTAAGGAAGGCGACTGCAATGGCAATCAAGGCTGGCTCGACCAGGCTGCCGCAATAAAATGGGTGAAAAACAACATTGCCGCTTTTGGCGGCGACCCCGACCGCATAACCATTAACGGCGAGTCGGCAGGCTCGCAGTCGGTGTGCGCACAGACGGTATCGCCCCTTTCCAAAGACCTTATCGCTGGCTATATGTGCTCCAGCGGCTCGATAGTCTCCAACGCCTCACCTATCAGCCTGAAAGAGTCGGAGAAGATTGGCGAAGAATGGGCGAAGAAGAACGGTTTCAAGAAGCTTACAGACTTGCGGAAGCTCACGGCTGAGGAACTACTTAAGCTTGAGACGCCTGCCTTTGGAGAAGGCACGAAGTGTATTGACGGAATATTTCTGACCGAAGACCCTAACAAGGTAATCGCGGAAGGCAGACAGGCGCAGGTGCCGTGTCTGTTGGGCAACAACAATGCCGAGATGCCCTTATATGCCCTCGGCGGTGGATTGGATGCTACTCTTGAAAAAGCGGCTCCGATGGTTTCGGCCACTTTTGGGGTGGATGCCAATACCATTTACGAACTCTATGGCATCCACAGTAATAATGACATTTTCAAACTGCAAGGTTATCAGCTTGGCGGCGATATGTTCATTGTATATTCCACTTGGAAATGGGCAGATATGGTGAGACAGTCGAGCCATAAGCCCGTCTACAGATATGTCTATTGCCACCCTCGCCCCGACATCCAGCTTGAAGGCAAAGCGGCAGGGCTGGCAGGTGGCACGGTAGATATAGCCCCCAACGCTCCAAAGACTCCTTCAAATCCTGGTGCAGTACATTCCGCTGACATAGAATATGCCATGGGCAACCTCTCCACAAACAGTGCTTTCTCATGGAAGGCTGAAGACTATGCCATCTCGGAGATATTCCAGCAGATGTATGTCAACTTCGTCAAGACTGGCAATCCCAACGGCTTGGGATTACCGCAGTGGGATGCTTACAACAGCAATGGCGAGGTGCCACCTACAATGTTCATTGACGTAAAGTCAGAACAGAAACGCCCATCAGACCTTGAAGCCCGTTATCACAAGATTGATGGATTTATTCAGTCGCAATTACAAAAGTGATTATTATATATTATTTTGCATCGCAACATTATAATTTAATGCTTTATAATTGCATTTTGTCGTTATTTCCCATATATTTGCAGTCATGGACAATTATGATATTTCCTTATTGCATATACTTACCCTGAACACAGGATATGCAGAACACGACAAAGACTGGAACTGGAAGGATGTGAGAAGTCCTTTCGCACGTTTGTATTATGTCACGAAAGGTGAGGCTTGGGTGGAGATAGATGGGCAACAGATTCACCTTGCCCCTGATCATCTTTACATGATCCCCCCATACACAAGACACTCGGATATATGTACTGGTGTTTTCTGCCACTATTATATTCACATCTACGAAAACGCTGACAGCTTCAACTTCCTCGAAGACCTACGGTATCCCTTCGAAGTCATTGCACAGAAAGAAGACAAGAATCTTTTCCAACGCCTGTGCTCCATCAACCCTACCATGCAGTTGCCCGAGTCTGACCCACTGTCTTATGACAATCATAGCACTTTACTCCATAACATAGCCAACAACAACCAACGCCCTTTTTGGGACATTGTAGAATCAAGAGGCATCCTGTTCATCATTCTATCCAGATTTCTCAAGGAGGCACAACCCAAACAGGAGATACGAGATGAACGCATTCGTCATGCAGCCGCTTATATCCACGGACATATCACAGAATCCATCAGCATCAGCGAACTTGCATCCAATGCCTATATGTCAGAAGACCACTTCATCAGACTTTTCCGTAAAGAACTCGGCGAGACTCCCACTAACTATATGATCCGACTGAAAATGGAACGAGCAGAGCTGATGCTGATTACAACCGACCTACCCGTAAAGCGTATTTCTTATGAATTGGGTTATGAGGAAGTTTCTTATTTTTCCAATCTTTTTAAGAAGAAAGTAGGAAGGACACCCAATGACTACCGAAAAGGCAAAAGATAATATAGGTGTTGACGGCGGTTATCAACCATCTTTTTCATAAATCATGATTCATGTTTTATGGAATAAAACGTAAAGAAAAACTTCCGATAACGCCAACTTTGGCCTTGTTATTTAGGATTCATTAACGACTCACTTTGTGGTGACGGAATGTGTTGTTCCTTCGGTAACCGTTCGAGATCCGTTCGAGGCACGTGCCTCTGGATTATCCACGCTGTTACAAGCTGTGTTATAACCCATCGGGCAGACTCTTAGTTGACGTAGCCTATCTTGTTGAGATCCCTTGGCCTTGCACTTGGTTGCTCATCGGGATAACCAACGGCAATCATAAAGCACAGCTTATAGCCATCGGGCAAACCGAGCTTTTCAAGATAGGACTTACAGTCGGCGTTGGTATTCAGGAAGCGCACAGGACCACCTAAGCAGCAAGTACCTAAGCCTAAAGACTGGGCGGCCAACATGATATTCTCCCCCAGCATACCGGCATCAACCGTTGACGCGCCATCGGGCGTAGCCACGCAAATCACGTTTGGCGCATTCCTGAACATGTTCTTAAAGTTCTTGTCGCGGTTCGCCATATCGGGATTTGCTTTCTTAAAGAGCTCCGTCAACCCGTCAATCCATTGTTTGCTCTCCACAACTCTAACAGCCCACTTTTGACTGTTCATGCCATTAGGGGCATAGATACCACACAGAGCCAACTGCTGCAACTTGGCATGCTCAACTGGAGTATCTTTATATTGACGGATAGACCGGCGCGACATGATCGTTTTTATCACTTCGTTATCAAGCGTTGAAGTCGTAGCCATACTGGAGACGCCCTCACCAACAGACTGTGGGGTCCAGGCCTTGAAGAAGCGAAGCACCTTTGCCTTATTATAGCCTTTGCCTTCCTCCAAAAAGCTGGAATCTTGAATATGCAATACATTGCCATTGGCATCAAGCAGCACGAATACAGGGAAACCGAAGCGCTGTGGATTGCCCAACCTGCGCATCAGGGCAGCAGCTGCCTTAGCCTGTTCCTCACCACCTGACTTGCGAGGGTTATAATTGACGTGTATATAAACAAAATGATCTGCCACGACTTGAGCGATCTCACTGTCCTTGCTGATGAAGTCGGCAAAGCGTAAGCACCATGGACACCAGTTACCACCCACCTGACACATCACATACTTTTTGCCTTGTGAAGCCTTCGCCTCAGCAAGAGCCCTGTCGATCTGCTCCATCGGGTCAATATTCTCATCATAAACCTTCTTCAGTGCAGTCTGCGCGTCAGCCACCATGGCGGTGAGCGCAATCATCATCAAAAATACGATTCTTCTCATATACGTCCAACTTTAAATCAAGTGCAAATATACAAAATATCCGTGAGACATCCCTGATTGGAGCACGAAATAACGAGTATATATGCCTACTGTTTTTTAAAGATATCGATCTTGTTCCCTGTCTTATTAACGCAATGCACGCCATAAGAAATTTCCAAGATGCTCAATGCCTCCATTAGATTATTTGAGGGCAAGACACCCGTGAACCTCTCCGTGGCATCAATCCCTGGATGTAAGCGGATATCCACGCGATACGCTTCTTCCAGCTGTGCAATAACAGTAGAGAGAGGAGATCCCGCAAGAATAATCTCATGGCGCATCCATGCTGTATTCTCGGTCAGATCCGTATCATCTTCTAACCGGAGATCGCCGGTCTCCTTGTCAAAAATAGCACATTGATTCGGATGAACCAGTACCTGTTTGCCAGTCTCCTTCGCCGTAAAAAGGACCAACCCCTTTAACAAGGAAAGCTCTTGCTTGCGGTCCTCCTTACGAGCCTTCAGGTTAAAGATCGTGCCTAATACCTTCACCTGAAATCCATCGGCATCAATCACAAAAGGACAATCCTTATTTCTTGAGACATTGAAATAAGCCTCCCCATCGATAACGACTTTCCGTTCCTTCCGATTAAACGTCCCAGGTTCATACATCAAGTTTGACGACTCATTCAGCGTCACCGTCGTCCCATCTGGCAATTGCACCTTTGTCTGTTCCCCTGCCCCCGTGGAAATGGTCATGGCTCCTTTTGCAGAAGCAATTTCCGTATGGTATTGCCGATAAAAATAAGTTGTCGTCAGGAATAAAATAGGAGCGATGAAAATAGCAGCCCACCCCAACCATCTATATTTCGATGCACGAGGATAAGGTTCAAAAGTCATGAGCTCTGATTCAGGCGTGTCCTCCTCTTGATCAATGCCTATTCTGCTTAACACACGATTGTATACGTCTCCCATTAATTCCTCTTGATCGCCAGCCTCATTGAAATGACCTTCTTTCCAATCCTCGTCGATCATGGAATCCAACACTGAGTCGGAACAATGAGCCGTCTCATTCCTCAAGGAAGCTAACTCTTCCGGAGAAATCGTATTGTCGATATATTTATGAAATAACGCATTCATGATTATCTGTTTTTATTATAAAAGGACCCTTTATTCGGGAGCCGCCATCAATACTTTTAAAGATTTCAACCCTATAGACAATTGGTTTCGAATCGTCTGGATACTTAGGTTTAATTGATCCGCGACCTCCTTCTCCTTCATCTGTTTCAATTTTATCATTTCAATGACCTTACTTTGGGTTTCTGGCAACCTTTGCAAACAAGAGTTCAAGCGACGAAGGAAATCATCATAGTTAACCCACGTCTCTGTTTCATAGCCTCCCCCAGTCTTATCCCTCATATATTCTGTATATTCCATAAACACTGGAGAGTTCAAATTAGCGCGATAGGAATTGATCAGGAAATGCTTCGTACGGGTAACAAGAAGAGCCTCTAAAGAATAACCTTGCTTGATTTTCTCCTTATTCTTCCATAACCATACGAAAACATCTTCTACGATTTCTTCTGATTTCTCAACAGATTTCGTATAACGTAAGCTAAAAGAAAACAACTTATATGCGTATGAGTCATAGATCATACGCAAGGCTTTCTCTGAGCCATTCATGAGAGAATTCACCAAATCGACCTCTTTCATACGTTGATTTTTAAGAATACGTCCACTTTCGCACACCTTTCCGGTTACAAAGATACTACAAGCCGAGTGGAATACAAAATAAATATCGAAGATTTTATTTTTATTTCCGAGGCGCAGCGTAGCTTATCCAAAGATACTACAAGCCGAGTGAAATACAAAATAAAATAGTTTTTATTTTTATTTCCGAGGCGCAGCCTATCTTATTCAAAGATACTACAAGCCGAGTGGAATACACATGAGATTTTTTTGCAAATAGGTTGACAGGTTGTCAAAACCCAGTGTTTATCGGGTCTGCAACCTGTTTTTAGGTTGACAAAGGTTGACACGAGGTTGACAGGAAAAGCACAGATTTCGCTAAATTCTCTCGAGAATTTATAGGAGCACTTATGCTTTTGCTTTGCAAAACATCATCTATCAGATCAAATTCTCTCGAGAATTTTGCATGATAGTTCCGCTTTTATTCATATACTGATCATGATATAGATTGAAATGGTACCTTTTCGATAAGCCAAATGAGCAGAGACTAGCTTGCCTTGAACTCTGCCATGGCGAGAAAAGGTAAGCGTAAGCGAATCATTGAAAATGCGGTCCATATATCGCCCAGCGAGACTCAAAGGACATAAAAAAGGAGGATCCTGCAGCTGTAGATGCTATACTTTGGCAAAAAATAGCGAGCAACTGCTGTCAACCTTTGTCAACCTTTGACAACCTCAAAACAGGTTGCAGACCCGATAAACACTGGGTTTTGACAACCTGTCAACCTATTCACATAAAAAATCACTGTGAAATATAAAAAGGCTCGGTAAGATAAGTGAGGAGAATACACCACTTTCGCCTATCATACCGCACTTGCAGCAATCAATACGGGCAAGGTAGCAATGGTACGGGATAACAAATACATGAACCGGTGGTCGCAGCTTAGAGGATTGGAGAAATATTAACGAAGCTTATTTGTTAATATTTGCTAAATTAAAGAAGAATTTTGGTATATCGCCTTTCCAACAAATGTTTTCAAGTTGAAACGTAATATAATTTAATTTAATAGGTATCATGGAAATAATCCAAAAAGTAAAGTTGTCATTACTGGTATTATTCATGTGTTTATGCAGTACCTATGTACAAGCACAAAACCAAGTTATTAATATCAACGTTAAAAATGCGACTTTAAAGCAAGTATTTAAGGTGATTGAGAAACAAACCACCTATCGCATCTCTTATCGGAATGATATTGTGGATAACAAGCCCAATATCACCATTTCACGAAAAAATGCGAATGTCAGCTCGGTCTTGAACGATGCATTGCGCGGACGTTCCTTAGGTTTTCGCATCGTCTCCATCAAGTCCATCGTCATTTACGAGAAGGAGCTACCCACGAAAGTCGAAAACACCTCTGCCAAGACAACAGCATTGTCAGGGACAATTGTCGACGAGAACGGTGACCCTATCATGGGAGCAAGCGTTTACAACAAGAGGACCAAATCCGGGGCCATATCGGATATAAACGGAAGGTTCGCCTTAGAGGGGACTTCAGGAGACGAGATCTCCATCACCTATCTTGGCTATACAACACTCCACATAAAAGGCACGGGCAACATGTCTCTCAAAATGGAACCTGACGCCAAGGTCCTCGAAGATGTTGTCGTCGTAGGTTACGGTACTCAAAAGAAAGTCAACTTGTCTGGATCTGTCGCACAAGTAGATAGCAAGACCCTCACCAACCGTCCTATCTCCAGTGTTTCAGCCGGACTGCAAGGACTTATGCCGGGTATTACAGTCAATAATACCAGCGGTGCACCTGGATACGATAATGGATCGATCCATATTCGGGGTATTGGTACCTTGAACAATTCCTCACCTTACATCTTGGTTGATGGAGTAGAGAGCTCTTTGAATGCTATAGATCCCAATGATATCGAAAGTATTTCCGTATTGAAGGACGCCTCTTCTGCTGCCATCTATGGTTCAAAAGCCTCTAATGGTGTCATTCTCGTAACGACAAAACGTGGGAATTCCGGAAAAGCCAAAGTATCTTACTCTGGATATTTCGGCGTTCAAAATGCCACAAAGTTAGTAGACCGGATGAGTTCTGCAGAATATGCAGACTATTACAATAAAGTCCTGACTGCAGCAGGAAAGCCCGCCAGGTTTACGGATGAGGAAATACAGAAATTCAAGGATGGTTCCGACCCCTATAACTATCCCAATACCGATTGGTATGACTTGGCCTTCAAGACGGGCATAGAGCACCGGCACAATGTCAATGTAACTGGTGGAACAGACCGAACGCATTATATGGCTTCGTTTGGATATCTTCACCAGACGGGTATCCTTCCTCATGCCCGCAGGGAGCAGTTTAATGGAAGAACCAATCTGGACATGGCGATCTCTAATGCCATCACAGGGCATATGAACTTGTCCTTTATCAGAAACAACTATAGCACTCCTACCAATTCTTATGTTGGCGGTGGTGAAGACCAGATCATCAGGCAGTTGAATGTCATGTCACCTTGGATTCCCAACAAATTGGAAAACGGACAATATGGAACCATCTCTGATGGCAACCCCATGGCATGGCTCGACTCAGGAGAGACCCTGGACCGCGAAAACAGGAACTTCATCGGTCAAATAGGGTTAGACTATAAGATCTTAGATGGACTGGTACTGAAATTCCAGGGATCGTATGCAGAATCCCATCAACACTACAAGGAATTCATCCAGTATATTTACTACAATGACTCTAAGCAGTCTGACCCGAACCATTTAGATGAATCTGAAAGTAATTCAGAACGGACGAATTTAGACCTATACCTGAATTATGACAAGACATTTGGCTTGGCACATCATTTCAAGGCAATGGGAGGCTGGCACACAGAGGCCTATAACTACCGTTACTTGTCCGCATACCGCAAGAGTTTCCCAACGAACGACCTGCAAGACATGAACGCCGGTGATGAGTCTACGATGAAGAATGGAGGCAACACAAGAAAGCTGAGAATGGTCTCTTACTTTGGAAGGCTAAACTACGATTATGCAGACAAGTACCTCGTTGAGGCAAATTTCAGAGCAGATGCCTCATCCCGCTTCGCAAAAGGACACAGATGGGGATACTTCCCTTCATTCTCTGCAGCATGGAGATTGACGGAAGAATCATTCATGCAATCCACGAAAGGATGGTTAGACAACCTTAAGATACGGGCATCATGGGGTAAATTAGGAAACCAGGATGCACTCAGCGATTATTATCCTTGGATGAACACGTATAACGTTACAGCAAAATATCCTTTTGATGGGTCATTGGTAAACGGATATTACCAAGCAAACTATCGCCTGGAAACCATCTCTTGGGAGAAATCCACGACATGGGGCATCGGTTTAGACTTTGGACTCTTCCATAGCCTGACAGGATCCATCGACTACTATAACAGGAAGACAACGGGTATTATCATGGATGTTGATGTACCTTCTGAATTCGGACTTGGAGCCTATAAAGACAATATTGGCTCCATGAGGAATGAAGGCGTTGAGATTCAATTGAACTATCAAAAGCAATTGAATAAGAGTTGGGGGTTACAAGTAGCAGCCAACTTTGCCTACAACAAGAACAAGATTCTCAACTTAGGTCCTGGCATTGATGTCATCGGAAGTGGCGATAACAGAAACGTTGTCGGTCAACCGTACCAGGTATTCTATCTCTATAAGGCAACAGGGAAGTTCTTCCAGTCACAGGAAGAGGCTGATGCCTATACCGCAAAATATGGGAATCCTTTCGGAAAGAAGTTCATGGCTGGTGATGTCGTATATGAAGACACAAACGGGGATGGCAAGCTCACCTCCCAAGACAGGGTTTATTGCAAGAATACGACCATGCCTGCCATTACCTACGGTTTTAATATTGGGGCAACCTACAAGAATTTTGACTTAATGACAGTATGGCAAGGCGTTGGAAAAGTATCACACCGTTTCGTCTCTGAAGTCTTCGGTCAATTTAGAGGAGACAACTCACATCCCTCTACCTATTGGGAGAAATCTTGGACGATTGACCCGGAACATGCCAAAATGCCACGCCTGTATGAGGCAGACAACTCGGCAAGCGCTATTTACAATTCTACGTTCTGGCTTTTCAATACGTCTTATCTCCGTTTGAAGACTCTGCAATTTGGCTATACGCTTCCCAAGAACTTATTGAAAGGAATCGGCATTTCAAATCTCAGGATTTATTATGCTGGCGAGAACTTGCTGACTTTCGATAATCTTCCTATCAACGTGGATCCAGAAACGACTTCGGAAAGAAGCTCATCCTATCCACTTTTAAGGTCTCACTCTTTTGGCGTGAACATTTCATTCTAATTAAAATACAAACATACTACGATGAAATATATCAATAAATTATATTTGGGAATCGCCCTCATTTCCCTCACTGCGTGTGATAATTATCTAAGCACAGTGCCCGAGGATGCTCTCTCTGTTGAAACAGGATGGAAAACAGAGGATGATGCCGCGAAATTTGTTGTGGGCTGCTATGATGGATGGGAGGATGCAGGAACCATCATGTATTTAGACTGCGCCTCCGACTTCGGCTATAACCAATTCAGCTGGGAAGGATATAATGAATTGGGCAATGGTACTATCTCTCCAGGAGAACCCGGGGTGTCTTTCTATGACTTCACTACCATACGCCGTTGCAATACATTCTTGGCGAATATTGACAAAGTAAGCTTTGCAAATGAAAGCGACAGAAAGGAACTCATCGCAGAGGTCAAGGCAATCCGGGCTTATCGATACTTCATCTTGAGCAATTGGTATGGTGGCGTTCCTATTGTAGATAACTATACCACTGCGGCTGAAGCCCAAGTGCCACGTAATACGGAGCAAGAAGTGCACGACTATGTGTACAAAGACTTGAAAGAGGCCATCGCTGATATCAACGAGACGCCATCACAGCGTGGTAGGATTGCAAAAGGAGCTGCCTTAGCCATGCTCATGAGAGCCTCCTTGTATTGGGGCAATTATCAGCAAGCAGAAGACGCAGCGCAACAAATCATCGATTTAGGGCAATACTCACTGGAACCGGGCATTGATGGATTCCATAAGCTATTCACGTTAGAAGGTGCCACATCCAAGGAGATTATCCTTGCAGTACAGTCCTTGGAGCATACTTACTCCAACTGGATACCTGGCACCATGTACAATAATGGAGAAGGAGGATGGTCATCTATCGTACCGACCCAAAACTGTGTAGATAACTTCGAAATGGCAAACGGAAAGACGATCACCGACCCTGAATCCGGCTATGATCCCATCCATCCTTTCTACAACAGGGACCCACGTTTAGCCAAGACGATCATTTATCCGGGAAGGAACTGGGAAGGCTCTATTTATAATACCCTTGACAAGACCATTAACGGAAAGAAGAATAACAACTTCCCTGAAACAGCACAGAACTGTTCAAAAACAGCACTGACTTGGGCGAAATATACCGATCCCAAATCACAATACGACGACATGTGGGATACGGATTGCAGCCCTATTGTCTTCCGCTATGCAGAAGTATTGCTGACATGGGCTGAATGCGAGAATGAATTGCACGGACCTTCTGCCGAGGTATATCGCAAGATCAACATGGTCAGAGAGCGTGCAGGCATGCCCGATGTGGATCAGGCATTATACAACACGAAGGAAACGCTCAGAGAACTGATCCGCAGAGAGAGGGGATCCGAGTTTGCTGGCGAGGGTATTCGTCGCGCTGACCTTGTCAGATGGAAGACAACTGATGGAAAGATGGTTGCAGAAACGGCCATGACAGGCGACCTGACTCGTATCGTTGGAACCATTAACTATGATGAAACGGACGAGACCCGACGTGCTGTCATTGACCCAACACAGAGAAATAAAATCGAAACCCGCACGTTCGAGAGCTATAACCGATATTTGCCAATCCCACAGTCCGCAATTGACGCGAACCCCAAACTGGAACAAAATCCGGGATACAGCAAGTAAAGGCTACACAATCCATTCAGAGAGCCAACTTCTGCTGGCTCTCTGATCTAATAATGAGCATGTCTTTTCATGAATACTAACTCAACTTCTATATATAGGCCAGGAATCAAATTAATAGGTACAAACGTATTTCGTATTCTCTTGTTCTTGGTGCTTCCATTACTTCCTGCCCATGGGCAGGAAGTTTGGACGCCAGACAATGGGGACGGGACATTCACCAATCCGATCCTGTGGGGGGATTGGCCGGACCCGGATGTGATCAGAGTGGGTGACACCTTCTATATGACATCCACCAGCATGCATTACGTGCCGGGATGCCCAGTACTGAAATCGAAGGACTTAGTCAACTGGGAGATGGTCAGCTATGCCGTCGACAGCTATCCTGAGGACCCGAAATACAACCTGCAAGGGGGAAGCCTATACCTGAATGGGTCTTGGGCTACTTCTATTCGCTACCACAATGGGAAATTCTACGTTGCCTTCTGTACCCCTGATGGCTGGGGCAGGAAGGGGCATTTCAGCATCTGCGAGGCTGACAAGCCGGAGGGACCTTGGAAAAGGACGATCTTCCCAGAATATATGTATGACCCAGGACTGTTCTTCGACGATGACGGGAAGGTCTACGTAGTTCATGGACAGGGCACACTTTACATCACGGAATTAGATGCTGATTGCAAGAAAGCAAAGGGAGCTCCTGTCAAAGTGTGGAGCACGACCTTTACCTCTCCGACCCAAGAGGGAAGAGGATTCGGCATAGAAGGGTCGCACATGTACAAGATCAACGGCAAATACTACATTACCAATCCGTGCGGAGGAACCGAAGGATGGCAGGTTTGCTTGCGGTCGGACCATATCTATGGACCTTATGAGTACAAGGTGATCGTCAATGACGACAGCTCTTATCCTGGCAATGGACTGCACCAAGGGGGTATGGTGCAGTTGAAGAACGGCGACTGGTGGTTTATCATCATGCAAGACAGGGGCCCAATCGGGCGTGTCGCGCACTTGCTGCCGGTAACCTGGAAAGAAGGATGGCCAATCTTGGGCGTGGACGGAAAGGATGTCAGCGTTTACAAGAAGCCGGATGTGGGAAGAAGCTATGCCATCAAGGTACCTGCCACCTCGGATGAGTTCAACGGCAAGACGCTCGGCCTGCAGTGGCAATGGAACCATAACCCTGATCCCGAACGATGGAGCCTGACTGAACGGAAGGGATTCCTCAGGCTGAAAGCGGGCTTGGCACCAGACCTGAAGATGGCAAGAAATACCTTAACGCAAAGGGTTCAGGGTCCATTGTCGACAGCCACGGTAGAATTGGACTTCTCGCGCATCCAAGACGGAGACCAGGCTGGCTTCGGCATCTTCGAGTTCCCGTATGCTTACTTAGCTGTCCGGCAAACCGGGACCCAGCGGGAGCTGATCGCTTGCCATGACGGACAGGTCACTGACTCGCTGACTGTCCCAGCAGGAAGCCACCAGATCTGGCTGAGGGCGCGGACGACAGACAAGGACTTCACCGCACGCCTCTATTACAGTTGGGACGGAAACCTGTTCAGGCCCTTCGGAAAAGTACTGAAAATGGAGTTGGGATTGCCATGGACAGCCAACAGGTTTGCCCTGATCCATTTCTCCACGAAGAAGGAAGGAGTCAACGGGATTGCTGATTTCAACTGGTTTAGAATGACCAACAAATAATACAATAATAACGATTAAATCCTGTTATTCTGGCAATTACATCCAAAAACACGATGAAACGAAAGCTATTCAGTCTTTTCTTGCTGGTCGCCCTCACGGCAACAGCATCCGCGCAAAAGCGCCTGATCAATGACCGCTGGCAGTTTGTGCGCCTGTCGGGCGACACTGCTACCTGGAAGGCAGGGAAACAAGGCACGTCTTGGCAGTCGCAGTTCTCCGTGGAGACACGGGATGGGAAGCTGCATTCATCCCTCACGCTCAAGGATTCATTGATCGCAGCAGAGTGGAAGCAGTTGGGCAACGCCCAATGGCAATCCGTGCGCCTTCCCCACACGGCATATATGGAGCCCCTTACCATCGTACATCCTTGGCAGGGCATCTGTTACTACCAACGAGACATCCATTTGGGAAAGAAAGACCTGGAAGGACAGACCTGGATAGAGTTCGAAGGCGTGATGCAATTGGCTGACATCTGGATCAACGGCAAGCATGCCATGCAGCATGCCGGAGGGTTTACGACCTTTGTCGTCGATGCCACTCCTTACCTGCATGAAGGCAAGAACACCATCCTCGTACGTGCAGACAACCAGGACAACCCGCTGATTCCACCTGGGAAGCCACTCTCGCGGCTCGACTTCTGCTACCATAGTGGCATTTACAGGGATGTCTATCTGATCCACAAAGGCAATGTCTTGATCACCCATCCCTTACTTACCCAGCGCAAGGCTGGCGGAGGCATCTTCGTGACCTACCCGAAGGTTACCCAACAAGAGGCAACGGTAAACGTCAAGACTGAGGTGGAAAACAAAACGCAGCAGGCTCTCTCACTGACCTTACGGCAAAGGCTCTACCCTACCCGCCATTCCTCAAGAGAACGGATGGTTGCCGAAGCCATCCAAGAGATTAGGATACCTGCCGGGACTGCTATCGAAAGGCAACAGGCCTTAGACATCCGCAACCCGAGATTGTGGTTCCCTGATGCTCCACAACTCTACCAATTAGAAACAGAGATCTTGTCGGGAAACCGCGTCCTCGACCGGGAATGCACCACCATCGGTATCCGCCGCTTCGAGGTTACGAAGGAGAAGGGACTGTTGGTCAATGGCAAGCCCTATTACCTTTGCGGCACCAACCGCCATCAGGAATATCCCTACGTGGGGAATGCCATTTCGGACAATGCGCAATTCAGGGATGTCTACCAGATGCGCGACAATGGTTTTAACATCGTCCGATTAGGTCATTATCCGCAAGACCCCTCCGTATTGGATGCCTGCGACGAGTTAGGACTCTTGGCGATAGAGCCGATCCCCGGCTGGCAGTTCTTCAATAAGGACTCCTTGTTCATCGCCCTCACCTACCATAACGTGAGAGAGCTGATCCGCAGGGACCGCAACCACCCCTCCATCCTGATGTGGGAGACGACACTCAACGAGTCATGGCCTCCGGCTTGGTGGAAAGACCAGGCGATAGCCGTTGCCCATGAGGAGATGCCCGGCGACCAATGCCTGACCTCCGGTGACTGTTATGGCTACAATCGATTCGAGATCTGCTACAACGACTGGGACGATGACACATTCTCCAGACCGAACAAGAGCGGGAAGCCAAGCTTTATCCGTGAATACTACGACTATGAGTTCGGCGGAGACGTGAGCACATCTCGCTTCGGAAGAAAGGACGGTATCCTTGCCCTCATACAGAACCTATGGAATGCACAATGGTCTTACAACCAATATCGGGGCTTGTTCCCTCACACGATCGGCTGTGCGGTATGGAGCATGTACGACTACAACAGGGGATGTTGTGACAATATCTGTGAGAGTGGCGTGGCAGACATCTTCCGCCTTCCCAAGTTCAGCCTGCCGTTCTTCCGTCTCCAGACCCCTGCCCACTCCTATACTCCATCGGGAAAGATGCCTTATGATCTCTTCTGCACTGCCTATGGAAAAGAGGCGGACACGGACACCTTGCTGGTCTATGGGAACGTAGACGAGGTCGCTCTCTCCATTGGAGGGAAGCGAATCGCCACGCAACGGGCTGATAACGGTCCTACGACTTCCTATGTGAGTCATCCAGACAAGGGCAACTGCAAGAACCTGACCTACCCACCTTTTACCTTCACAGGATTGAAAGGGTACAAGGGAGATATCTCCCTGACGGGTTACTGGCAAGGGAAAGAAGTCGCCAAGAAGGTCATTGAATGCCCTGGGGAGCCCCAGACCTTAGGTATCCAGTATTTTGAAAGTGGGAAACCGGCCGGGCAAAACGACCTGCTCATCGTCTATGTTTCCCTGTTGGACCACCGACAGAACTGTTGTCCGATCAATGGAGAGCCCATTTCGTTGTCCGCGCTGTCAGGTGGCAAGGTCATGGGGCCATCGTCCTACGCCACAGAAGCCGGTGTCGCCAGTTTCCTCGTGTCGACAAGTGAAGCGCGTCAGCTCACCCTCCAAGCCACTTGGAAAGGGCACACGGTGAAGAAAACAATCGTGCTCGCCCAGGCTCCACAAAAGAAATGATATTACACCTTATGCCTTGATTTCCAAAAGGTCACCTCCCGTCTTGCAATAGGTCATCTATCGCAAGGCAGGAGGCCATCTTTCAGCCCTTAAAAGGTCATCTATTGCAAGATTAAAGGTCATCTCCCCATTTCCTACGTGCAATGAATGGCATTTCAATTCATTTTTTGCAGAAAATTATCCACGCTTTACTTGATTTTATCTAAAAATATGTATATTTGCACGATGTTTGATCATCAAGACGAAACATAAGGAGTCACCATGAGAGAATGGAGGGCTCACCATCTAAAACCATTCATATACATGAAAAAATTATTACTCTTATCTGCCTGTCTGATCTTTGGAATAGGGACGAAGGCACAGATCTTTACAGACGTCGACCGGAATTTATACCGCGACTATCAGCCTTTTTTCCAGCCAGATCCGAGACTGATGCAACATCCTACCTCACCCAAGCAGGCGAAAGGAAAGGCTAAGTTGGTCACAGGACTGCCCGACCATGTCAACAATGGAGCTGCTTTATGGTTCCCCCCGATCTTCAACCAAGTTGGAGGATCTTGTGGCGCGTCCTCCCGTATTGGCTATATGATGACCTACGAGTGGAACGCCTTCCATGGGAGCAATGCCTCGCAATTAGAGAACCAGTTGCCGCCCCACTTTGAATACCCTTTCTCTTACGACGGACTATCTAAGGACCAGATGGCTATCTACGTCGGCTATCCAGATGGCGTTCACTATGGAGGGTCGGACGTGAGCAGCACATACGGTGTATATGAGACAACGTCGAATGACGCTGGATGGATGCAAGGCTAC
>CAJLYG010000016.1 GCA_905210845.1 uncultured Prevotella sp. | reverse complement strand
AACACTGCCTCGGCTGTTCACGCCGATTCCGTTGGATGGGCCATTCAGTCCTCTGGTGCCTCTTCCAAACTCACCACGATCGAAACCATCGCGCAATCCCATCCGATAGCCTTCTCCGAAACTACGTCCATGATACCAGCTCCTACCGCCATTCATTCTCCAACTATGACCGCCACGGTACTCTACATAAAAGTCTGGACGACCGAAGAAGAAGTAATCACGATGCGGATAACGGGCATAGATGCCGAAGTGCCAGAAACCGCCCGACCAATAGAGAGGACGGTAGAAATAGCTGGCTGCGCAATAGGCACTGTACTGCCAGTCCCAGAGGATATAACTCAAGTCGAGGTTACGCTCCCGCCAATATACGCCATAAAGGTCGTTGTAATCATTGATACTCATGAGATAATCGAGGTTAATCTCATAAGCAGCCTCGTACTGGTCATCAGTAAGATTCAGTTCGTATGCCATCTTATCCGTGAGGAAGAGTGCCTCCTGGCGAGCTTGCTCATAGCTCATGGCATGGGCAGAAACTGTCATTACGAACAGAGCTGTTAAGGCGATGATAAACTTTTTCATAATCGTATATTTTAAATTGTCGTTTCTTATTTTATCTGGTGCAAAGATATAACAAGATGGTAGGGGGCGGAAAGGATTTTCCCTACATTGAGAGGGGAAAATCCCTAAACATGTAGAAAAGGGGAGATCTCTATCCTTGATGATTTTCATAGGCTTGTTCCTTGGGGTTCTTGATAAAATAGGTTACTTTTGCACGTAAAAGTAATGAGAATGGATCCAAAAGAGCCGAATCGTATGATAGGGGTAGGAAAGGGTGATGCGTCCCATGCATGGACGAACGGGGAAAATGTAGATGATGGAACGCCTTGGTATGCGTTGCGTCTGTTCACGTCCCGGCAGCAGGATGTGGCGGAATGTCTTAAGCAAAAGGGTCTCGTCTACTTCATCCCGATAGAATATGTGGACATCTTGGATAAGGACGAGCATATCCGGCATGTCCTTCGACCAGTCGTGCGCAACCTCTTATTTATCAAGAAGACAAGGGAAGAGCAGGAGATCCGCGACATCCTCTCTGCAGTACCTTATCCGATATCGGTCATCCGTAAGGAACAAGGTTGCCCCAACTATGATGAGATACCTTCGAGGCAGATGTTTGAGTTTCGGATGATGTGTAACCCAGACATTGCCTTGCGGAAGTACCTATCCGAGCAGGAGGCACATCTCAAGAGCGGAACTCCTGTTCTCGTGAAATATGGTCCGTTAAAAGGACTGTCGGGCGTGCTCGTCCGTTCCAGCAAGAAATACTACTTGCTGAAGGAAGTGCCTGGTATGGGCGTCATGCTCAAGGTCAGCCGTTGGTGCTGTCAGCCTCTGTCGGAGGATGGTCTGTAGGGAGTGGGAATGCATCTGTGATCCTCCCATTTTGCCTTGCCGATGAGTGCCAAGACAAAAGGTCATCTCCGGCCTTGCGATAGGTTATCTTTTGAAGCCCAAAAGGTTATCAATTGAAGCCTAAAAGGTCATCTCCTGCAAACAGACTGTAAAGGCTTGGTAAACAGGGAATTTGAGAACGGGAATCGAGGAGATATTTATTTTTTTCAGGAAAAATAACCTTTAATCGGGAAGAAAATCATGGAAATCATGTAATTTTGCAAATGGATAAACAACTAAGTAAAGGAAAATAAGGATATGAAAAAGATTAGAGCAGCCGTTGTTGGCTATGGCAACATTGGGCATTATACCGTTCAGGCTTTAGAGGCAGCCCCAGATTTCGAGATAGCAGGTATCGTTCGCCGTCAAGGTGACAAAGATAAGCCAGCTGAGTTAGCTGACTATGCCGTGGTGGATGACATCAAGAAGTTGAAGGACGTTGACGTGGCGATCTTGGCTACGCCTACGCGTAGTTGCCCGGAATATGCAAAGGAGATCCTCCCTTTGGGCATCAACACGGTCGATAGCTTCGATATCCATACCAGCATCCTCGACTATCGCACGGAGCTGATGCCGGTTTGCAAGTCAAATCATGCTGTATCCGTGATCTCGGCAGGATGGGACCCGGGATCGGACTCTATCGTCCGTGTCCTCATGCAGAGCTTGGCGCCCAAGGGACTGACATACACCAATTTCGGACCCGGCATGTCAATGGGGCATAGCGTGTGTGTAAGGAGCAAGAAAGGTGTCAAGAACGCCCTGTCCATGACCATTCCATTGGGCGAAGGCATCCATCGCCGCATGGTATATGTGGAGCTTGAGGACGGTGCCAGCCTGGAAGAGGTGACTAAAGAGATCAAGGCAGATCCCTATTTCTCACATGACGAGACCCATGTCTTCGCTGTTCCGTCTGTGGATGATGTCCGCGACATGGGGCATGGTGTGAACTTGGTGCGCAAAGGTGTCAGTGGGAAAACGCAAAACCAGCATTTGGAATTTGACATGAGCATTAACAACCCAGCCCTGACAGGTCAGGTGCTCGTCAATGTGGCACGCGCTTCCATGCGCTTGCAGCCGGGGTGCTATACTATGCCAGAGATCCCCGTTATCGACATGTTGCCGGGCACGCGTGAGGAGATTATCTCTACGCTCGTTTAAACCTTCAGAAGAACCCATCAAAAGCCGCATTCCTACCCGAGTGCGGCTTTTTAAATCTCGTTTGCAGATCCTAAATAACCTCAATTTTCTTGCCATATTTGCAATCATTCCAATGATAATCCCTACCTTTGCCAAGGTAAACCATTTAAGGATTAAAAAGATGAACAATAAAGTTTTAGGAATGATCGCTGCAGCCATTGTCATGGTAGCCGTGATGGTAAGTGCACGTCCAGAGGACGATGCCATTACTAAGGAGAACGGGGTAACCATCGTGAATACGCAACAGATCGCAAAAGGCATTAAGGGATATCGGGGGAACACTCCTGTCAAGATCTATATCAAGAAGAATAAGGTACAGAAGGTGGAGGCTTTGGGCAACCAGGAGACTCCTAAGTTCTTTGCCAAGGCAAAGACACTCTTGAACAAATACCAGGGCATGACCGTGAAAAAGGCTGCCCGGATGAATGTGGACGCGGTGACAGGTGCAACCTTCTCTTCCCGGGCGTTGGTCAAGAACGTCCAGGCAGGACTGGAGTATTATCAGAAACAGAAATAACCTTTGGGGGATGTAATCAATGAATTGCATCCCTCTTTTTTTCTTTTTCCTTGCATTTCTCATAATTTTCCACTATATTTGCTCTTTATAAACCAATCAATCTCAAGCTCATGGAAAAATGGCATCTTCTCTTGGGGATTCCCTTGATAGGGTTCTGCCTGCAAGCACAGGCACAGACCGATTATTTTCACCTATCCAACGACTCTCTCCTGCTGAGGCTTCGGACGGGTTCTACGGATAAAGTCACGGAGGATCGTATGAACAAAGGTCTGATCACCAGTCCCTTGAACGCCTTGAGCGGACAGGCTGCTGGCGTGAACGTGTCGTCAAGCGGTGCCGACCGGATGGCAATGCTGAGTAGTGTCCGTGTGCGAGGCACCACCTCGTTGACAGGAGGCAACGACCCGTTGGTGATCATCGACGGTGTCTCTTCCGACCTCGCCACCTTGAGCAGTATCTATCCTGCCGACATCGAGAGCTTCACGATCTTGAAAAATGCAGCAGAGACGGCACAATACGGCTCCCGAGGTGCTTCGGGCGTCATCGAAGTCAAGACTAAGACAGGGCATGGCGGGCAGTTCCATATATCTTACGACGGGAATGTGGGGCTCGAGTCTGTCTTCAAAAATATCGAGATGTTGAGCGGAGCGGATTATGTGGCTACCGCAAAAGCCTTAGGACTGGATTACAACGACGGGGGACACGACACCGATTTCCCCCAGTCCATCACGCGGACAGGATTCGTTCAGAACCATCATGTTGCCTTCAGTGGGGGAACAGAACAGTCAAACTACCGGGCTTCCATTGGTTATATGCTCCACCATACTGTTATCAAGATCAACCAATACGACAATTTCGTTGGGAAGATCGACTTGCAGCAGAAAGCCTTCGACAACCTGCTCACCATCGACATGGGACTATTTGGCTCCTCGCAAAAGAACAATGGCATCTTTGATGTGCAGAGACTATTCTATTCGGCAGCAGGGCAGAACCCCACCTATCTGGCGGGCATGAATGCTAATGGTGGGTATGACAAGAATACCACGGCATCACAAATCAACCCTCCCCAGGTTTTGCTCAAGGAGAAAAATGACGAGAAGAGCCTGAATTTCAACTCGCACTTGCGGTTTAGCGTTAACTTGGCAACAGATCTCAGGCTGATTCTCTTTGGTTCCTACTCCTATAACTCCATAGAAAACGGTCAGTTTTTCCCCACATGGATATGGGCCCAGGGTCAAGCGTTCAGGAAAGAGCATAAGAGTGAAGATTGGTTGGCCAACGCTACCTTCAACTATGCTCATACTTGGGGCATCCATCATCTCGATGCCACGCTGCTCGGGGAATACCAAAAGAACAAGAGTACGGCTTTCTGGACTCTTGTCAAGGGATTCACGACCAATGAGTTCGGGTACCATAACTTAGGAGCTGGCTCTATCCGACCGTATGGCGGGACGGGCAGTAGCTATGAAGATCCTTCATTGGCATCTGTCATGGGAGGCATCAGCTATACGTTATGGGACAAGTATTCCTTGTCTTTCAATACTCGAGCAGATGGCAGTTCCATGGTGGGGGATCATAATACTTGGGGATTCTTCCCCTCAGTCTCCGCAGAATGGGATGTCAAGAAGGAGCCTTTCTTGCGAAAGGCTGCCTGGCTGAGCCAATGGAAATTGCGTACGGGATATGGAACGTCGGGCAATTTGGGCGGTATCCAGTCGTACACTTCCCTCAAGCTCGTGTCTGCCATTGGAGTCGTCCCCAACCATGGGTCCCCTGCCGTGACCTTAGGCAGCATCCGCAATAACAATCCCGACCTGAAATGGGAAACCCGTAGCACGTTCAATGTTGGTACCGACTTAGGCTTTTTCAATAACCGACTGGTGATGACCGTGGAATACTACGTATCTAAGACCAGCAACATGCTTTACGAATATGACGTGCCCGTGCCGCCCTACACTTACGATAAGCTCCTTGCCAATATTGGAAGCATGAGCAACCGAGGACTGGAGATTGGAATAGGGTGCACGCCTCTGTCGAAAAAAGACATGGAATTGAACGTCAATCTGAATATGTCCTGGCAAAAGAACAAGCTCATCTCACTGAGCGGGGATTATAATGGCACCTATATGAGGGCCGCGGAGATGACCGCCATCGGTAGCTTGAATGGCGCAGGATTCCACGGCGGGGACAACAATATCGTCTACCAGATCGTGGGACAGTCGTTGGGTGTCTTCTATCTCCCGCATTGTACGGGATTGAAAAAGCAGTCGGATGGCTCCTGTACCTATGAGATCGCCGATCTTGATGGTGACGGTGAAGTGAACATCGCAGACGGGCATGACCGCTATATCGCTGGCAATGCTACCCCGAAGATGACACTTGGCTCGAACATCAGCTTCCGGTATAAGGCTTTCGACATCTCTCTCCAGATGAATGGTGCCTTCGGGCACAAGATATACAATGGTACCTCACTTACCTATATGAATATGGCAAGCTTCCCCGACTATAATGTCATGAAGAAAGCCCCGAAACGGAACATACAGGATCAGACAGCCACTGACTATTGGCTGGAAAGCGGGGATTACTTGAACTTCGACTACCTGACCCTTGGCTGGAATGTGCCGGTAAGGTCGAAGTATGTCAGTAGCCTCCGCCTCTCCTGTAGTATCAACAATTTGGCGACGATCACCTCGTATAGTGGGTTGACGCCGATGATCAACAGCTATGTCGTCAACAATACCCTGGGTATCGACGACAAGCGTTCTTATCCCTGCTATCGCTCCTTTAGCTTTGGACTTAGCATCTCATTCTAATCCCTGTTGTCATGAAAAAAAGAAAAATGAGTTATATCGTCCTTCTCTTCTTAGGACCTGTCTTGATGTCGTCCTGCCTGGATGAGCACCCGAAAGACCAATTGGATGAGGACAAGGCATATACCACTGCCTCAAATTTGTATGTCAACGCCGTTGCCACCTTATATAATTATATGGGTGGGACCAGTGACAGTCAGGGACTGCAGGGGACGTACCGCGGTGTCTACGACTTCAATACATTTACCACAGACGAAGCGATCTTGCCGACCCGGGGCGCAGATTGGTATGACGGCGGCTTCTGGAAACGGCTGTATTACCATACTTGGACGCCTTCTGACGAGTCGTTGAAGAATACGTGGAACTATCTCTATAAGGTGGTTATCCTCTGCAATCGTTCCCTTGGGCTTCTGGATGAGCATGCCCATCTGCTGACCCATGACCAGTTGGTCACCTATCAGGCTGAGGTACGTGCCATCCGGGCAATGTTCTATTTCTATCTGATGGACATGTTTGGCAGGATTCCATTGGTCACCTCCTACGACGTGCCCCTGAAAGATGTCAAGCAAAGCTCGCGCAGCGATGCTTTCCAATTTATCTTCGACGAACTCCAGGACGCAGCCGGGAAACTGTCGCATGCACATAGTAACCTCGAAGGGGATTATTATGGCAGGATGACAGCTCCAGTCGCCTATTTCCTCCTGGCCAAATTAGCCTTGAATGCGGAGGTCTATACCGACGATGATTGGACGGATGGTACCCGCCCGGATGGGAAGAGCATCTTCCTGTCTGTCGATGGGGTGCAGAAGAATGCCTGGGAGACCTGTATCTATTATTGTGAGAAGATCAAAGAGGAAGGCTATCGGCTGGAACCCGACTACAGTTTTAATTTCCAAGTGCTGAACGAGACCTCCGCCGAGAACATCTTTACGATTCCGATGGATAAGACCCTCTACACGAATATCTTCAAGAACCTATTCCGAAGCAGGCATTATAATCATGGCGCAGCCTTGGGGATGGATGCGGAGAACGGCACTTGTGCCACCTTGTCTACCGTCCGCACCTATGGATATGGCACGGATAGCATAGACCGCCGTTATCGCATTAACTTCTATAGTGACACCCTTTATGTGGATGGCAGCATCGTCCGCTTGGACAACGGTGAACCTTTGGTATATAAGCCCCTTGCCGTCACCACCTTCGACTTGACCGGAACCCCAGACGTGAAAACGGCAGGAGCGCGTATGAGCAAGTATGAAATAGACCGTTCTTCTTATAGTGACGGGCAACTGCAAGGCAATGACATTGTCCTGTTCCGCTATGCGGATGTCCTGCTGATGGAAGCGGAGGCAAAAGTGCGCAATGGGGGAAATGGAAACGTGGAACTGAACGCGGTCCGCTCGCGTGTCGGCATGGGCGCAAGGACAGCGACACTCAGCAATATCCTCGAAGAACGGCTCATGGAACTGATGTGGGAAGGTTGGCGACGCAATGACCTGATCCGCTTTGGGACCTTTACCGATGCCTATGACCTCCGTACGTTACCAGACAAAGACGGTCATACGATCGTGTTCCCCATCCCTCAGGATGTGCTTGATCTCAATGGGAACCTCCTGCAAAATAAGGAATATGAATGACCTTCCCCTGATCGAGGGAAAAGGGGAAGGTCAGCTTCAAGATGCCTGTCACTTACTCGGGCATCTTGTCGTACATGGAATTCCACCATGTGGAATCGTCTTGTAGCCATTTGGCAAACCACGCGAAAATCGTGTTCTGCCATTTGATGCGTTTGTTATAGTCGGTAATATGATGGTTCTGCCCCTCTACGACGACGAATGCCGTAGGACGGTTCAGTAATCTCAGGGCCGTGTACATCTGGATGCTCTCGCCAATAGGCACATTCGTGTCAGCCGTCCCATGAAGGAACAGCAAAGGAGTGTGGATCTTATCTGCATTGAACAATGGACTATGGTTCACGAACAGGTCCTTATTCGACCAAGGATAGTTGTTGGCCATCGACACCTCGCTGTAGGAATAGCCCCAATAGCCTTCTCCCCAGTAACTGGTATGGTCGCTGATCCCGGCGTGGGAAATAGCGGCGGCAAAAAGGTCTGTCTTCGTTTGCAAGTACTGTGTCATGAATCCACCGTATGAAGCGCCGATGCATCCAATCTTCTTCACATTGACATACGGGTGCTCCTTGCAGAATTTCTGGGTCCCTTCGATGATGTCCTGGGCTGGTCCTTCTCCTGCAGAGTTGACATGGCGAGACGCAAACTCTTGCCCGAAGCCGGTGGCACCACTGGGTTGCACGACGTATACCACATAGCATAAGGCTGAATACAGATAAGAAGGAAAGTGGCTCTCAAAGTATCGACTCGTAGGAGAGCATCCCCCATAGTAGTATACGATCATCGGATATTTACGGGTGGCATCGAAATGAGGAGGAAGATAATAGCGCCCATAGATCGTGTCGCCACGTGAGCTGACAAAGTTCCAAGGCTCGCATTTGCCCAAGGTCACATTCTTCAACCGTTCCGTGTTGACATCCTCTAAAACTGTGGATTTCCGGTTGGAAAGGTTCATGGTATAGAGACGGTCGGAATTGGAAGCCCCTTGCCCGACATACGCCATGACCGGAGCCTTGTCTGCGACAGAGAAGCGGTAGACCATATCCTCTGATTCCGGCAATTGCTCGATCTTCAAGGTCTTGCAGTCGACGCGGTAGATATGCTCGTAGTCACGGTCGAAGGCATTGAAGTAGATCTTGTTGTCGTATGAGCTCCAGACGAAGTTGTCGATGCAAGGATTGAAATATTTCGTTAGGGGTGTCGCCTTCTTGTCCGTGCAGCTGACAAGGTACAATTGATTGTCCGTCATACTGGGTATCCTGCCTTCCGGGACATTCTTCCCAATACCGTTCAGGCATTCCGGTGAGCCAATGACTGCAATGTACTTGGCATCCGGTGAGAACTTCCCGTTTGCGATAAAACCGTCGTTTTCAATGATGGGTTCTGACTCCATGGTCTGCACGTTCAACCTGTACAAGGAATATACTGTGGTGGGACGACTTGTTAGATGGGGACGACTGACCATGTACAAGACATATTTGCCATCTTTGGAAATATCGCAAAGGCTTACCTGATGGTAGCCATAGGTCAGAGGTTGGGTGGTACCCGTGGCAAAGTCGTATTTCTCTAAGCTGGTGCGATTACGCCAACCCGGTTGCCTGTCTTCAGGAGCCACATACTGATGTACGTCCTTGTCATCTTTTGGACCTTCCGTCTGCTTCTCCAAGATCACATAGTCACCTTGGGGCGAGAGCGTATAGTAGCCATCCGGGAGATGAGAGCACAGAATCGTTTCCTTACCTGTCGCCACGTCTACTTTTACCAGTTCTTTGCCCTGGTCGCCATTTCTGTCATAATAATAGCTGTTCGTGCCCTGCATCCAGCGGATGCTCTTGTCGGTCTTCAATACAGTGCGCCCCGTCTTCAGGTCAGTAATCTTCCACCGATACGAAGACTGATAGGCTTTGATCTGGTCAAAAATGCAACTTAATAGATAATGCCCATCATAAGAGATGGCACTGCTGAGGATCCTCTTCCCATTCATCATGTCAGACAAGGCAATCAGGCGCTCTTCGCTCGTCCCCACTTGCAGAAGGCTGTCTTGGGCGGAAGAGACGGTCACGTCTAAGGAATCTTTCTCTCCTTTGCCAGAGACATACTTAATGACGACCTGATGCGTGCTTGGGACAAGGCTTAGGGAGCCATCGGTTTTCTCACCATCCACATAGATCTGGTAGTTTTTCAACTTCCCAACAGATATGTTTGCTTGGGCATATCCCTTGTTCGTCAGTTGAAACTGTAGTAAATGAACTGCATAGTCAGAATTGGAGGTTGGAACAAAGGCACCGGAATACGGCTTGCCTTGCGCAGCCTTCTCCAAGTCGACAGGCATGGAGAGGATGGTTTCTGGACCAAACTTCTTCTTATTCACGTCCATGCTGTCAACCATGATGGGTTGCTTGATCACCATAGGACCCGCGTATCGGAAGTTTTTTACATGAATATCCCCCGCGAAGCCAAAGGTCGCTGCCATTAATCCGGCAGAGAGGAAAATAAGTTCTTTCTTCATTGTCAAAGGTTTAATCATTTTCATAGTGAACAATTGTCACGGTGCAAAAGTACAAAAAAAAATGATTCGCCACATCATTTCTTTGGGTTTTCGCCAGATTCGCACCCTTTTGGAATAAGATAGGCTTCATCTCGGAAATAAAAATAAAATCTGTTTTAGAAGATTTGATCATCAATCAAATCGTGTATTTCTCTCGATTTGCACTATCTTTGGATAAGATAGGCTTCATCTCGGAAATAAAAATAAAATCTGTTTTATTTTGTATTTCTCTCGATTTGCACTATCTTTGCAAAGATATTCATATACGGATTCATGGATAAAGAAAAGTTCGGGTTATTAAGTAAAATCAAATATCCGGAAGATTTGCGGAAGTTGAGCATTGACCAGCTGCCGGAGGTCTGTGATGAACTGCGTCGCGATATCATTGATGAGGTATCAGTGAATCCTGGACACTTTGCTTCCAGTCTTGGCGCAGTGGAGATCACCGTTGCCTTGCATTATGTTTTCCACACTCCCGACGACCGTATCGTATGGGATGTAGGTCACCAAGCTTATGGTCATAAGATCCTGACCGGACGGCGTGACGTCTTTTATACGAATCGTAAATTGCATGGAATCCGTCCTTTCCCCTCACCATTGGAAAGTGAATACGACACCTTTACTTGTGGTCATGCTTCCAACTCGATCTCTGCGGTCAAAAACGAAAAAACAGTTGGTATTATAGAGGAAAATGTAGAAGATGTGGTGGCTGTCATTGGGGATGGGGCCATGAGTGGTGGCCTTGCCTTTGAAGGCTTGAACAACGTCTCGTCTACTCCTAATGATATGTTGATCATCCTGAATGACAACGATATGAGCATTGATCATGCAGTAGGGGGGATGGAAAAGTACTTGCTCAATCTGGACACCAATGAGACCTATAACAGGATCCGGTTCAAGGCATCGCAATGGTTGCATGCCAAGGGCTATCTGAATGATAACCGCAGGAAAGGCTTGATCCGGTTGAATAACGCCATCAAGTCTGTGCTCAGCCATCAGCAGAATGTCTTTGAAGGCATGAACATTCGGTATTTCGGTCCCTTTGATGGGCATGACGTGAAGGAGATCGTCAGGATCTTGCGGCAGATCAAGGACATGAAAGGTCCGAAACTCTTGCATCTGCATACCATAAAAGGGAAGGGTTACAAGCCCGCTGAGCAGGCTGCGACCATCTGGCATGCGCCTGGGAAGTTTGATGCTGCCACAGGGGAGCGTATCGTGCAGGATTGCAGCCATGAGCCGCCGAAATATCAGGACGTGTTTGGGAATACACTTTTGGAACTGGCAGAGCAAAACCCAAGGATTGTGGGAGTGACTCCTGCTATGCCGACCGGTAGCTCCATGAACATCCTGATGAAGGCCATGCCCGACAGAGCCTTTGATGTGGGGATTGCAGAAGGCCATGCAGTTACCTTCTCCGCAGGGATGGCAAAAGATGGGCTGATCCCTTTCTGCGCCATTTATAGTGCTTTTGCCCAGCGTGCTTACGATAATGTGATCCATGACATGGCACTTCTCAACCTTCCTGTCGTCCTTTGCTTGGACAGGGCAGGACTGGTGGGGGAGGATGGTCCCACCCATCATGGGGTCTTTGACATGGCAGCTCTGCGGCCAATCCCGAACCTGACGATCTGCTCTCCCATGAATGAGCATGAGCTTCGGAGGCTGATGTACACGGCCCAGTTGCCTGATAAGGGCAGCTTCGTCATCCGTTATCCCCGTGGAAGGGGCGTCTTGGTCGACTGGAAGTGCCCGTTGGAAGAAGTAAAGGTGGGTACTGGTCGCATCCTGAGGAATGGAACCGATGTGGCGATCCTCAGTATCGGACCTGTGGGGAACATCGTGGAAACAGCTATATCGGAAATCGGCGGGGCAAGGAGCGTTGCCCACTATGATATGAGATTCCTAAAACCCTTGGATGAGCATATCTTGGAAGAGGTGGGAAGGAAATTCTCACGAATCATCACAATAGAGGATGGAGTGATCCAAGGTGGCCTTGGGTCCGCCGTACTGGAATGGATGAATGACCACGGCTATTACCCTGCTGTGACAAGGTTGGGAATCCCCGATCGTTTCATCGAGCATGGGAGCGTGGAACAACTCCATGCGATTGTAGGTCTTGACAAAGAGTCAATCAAAAAGGAAATAATGAAATGAAGATTATCATTGTTGGTGCTTACGCTATAGGAACACATCTTGCGAAATTACTATCAAGAAGCAATAATGACATTACCTTGATTGATGAGGATGAAGAGCGATTGGCAAAGATTGGCAATGACTACGATATCCTCACCATGCAAGGAAATCCCAGTAGTATTCATGTCCTGAAAGAAGTGAAGACAGACTCGGCAGACTTGTTCATTGCTGTCTCGCCCGACCAAAGCCTGAATATAAACTGCTGTATATTGGCAAAAGCACTGGGAGCCAAGAAAACCGTGGCAAAGGTGGATGATGCAGAGTATGTAGAACCAGAGATACAGGAGTTCTTCGGGAAATTGGGAGTCAGTTCAGTGATCTATCCGGAAATGTTGGCAGCAAAGGATATCAATAACGGATTGAAGATGTCGTGGGTGCGCCAGCGGTGGGACGTGCATAACGGTGCACTGATCATGTTGGCAATCAAGCTCCGTGAAACCTGCGAGATCCTGAATGAGCCCCTCAAGAACCTCTGCGGACCAGATGATCCCTATCATGTCGTAGCCATCAAGCGTGGCGGAGAAACCATCATCCCCGGTGGAAATGACGAATTGAAGTTATTCGACCTTGCTTATTTCATGACTACCAAGCAATATATCCCTTATATTAGGAAAATCGTTGGTAAGGAACACTATGTCGATGTCAAGAATGTCATGTTCATGGGAGGAGGCGCTACGGCGGTCCGGGCCGTTAAGACAATGCCGGAATATATGGATGCGAAGATCATTGAGCTGAACCAGGATCGCTGTGAGCGGCTCAACGACCTCTTGGAGACAGACAAGGTACTGGTCATTAACGGTGATGGGCGCGACATCCCTTTGCTTTTGGAAGAAGGTATTAAGAATACGCAGGCTTTCGTAGCCTTAACGGGGAACGCGGAAACAAACATCTTGGCATGCCTGACAGCGAAACGAATGGGTGTGCGCAAGACGGTTGCCATGGTGGAAAATGTCGATTACGTCAGTATGGCACAAGGACTCGATATCGGGACAATCATCAATAAGAAGGTAATTGCAGCCAGTCATATTTACCAGATGATGTTGGATGCGGATGTGATGAATGTCAGGTTCCTGATGACAGCCAATGCTGATGTCGCTGAATTTATTCCTAAGGAAGGGTCAAAGGTGACGCGAAAGTGCGTGAAAGACCTGGGACTTCCCAAGGGAATGACGATTGGTGGACTGGTACGTGATGATGAAGGATACCTCGTTTCAGGCAACACGCAGATCCAGGCAGGTGATTCCGTCGTGGTGTTCTGCCATGACTTGGATATGAAGAAAATAGAAAAGATGTTTATATGATCAATTTCAAGGTCGTTTACAAGGTCATAGGGTCATTGTTGTTCATGGAGTCAACATTGATGTTCTGGTGCTTTGTGATGGCGTTCTTCTATCATGAGGACGACACCTTGGCTTTTTTGGTCTCCGTGTTGACTACCTTATTCTTTGGATTCCTCCTGCATTTTATGGGCAGGGACGCAGACAACTCCATGTCACGCAGGGACGCCTACCTAGTCGTGACCCTTTCTTGGATCATCTTCAGTACCTTTGGCACGTTGCCTTTTACCATCAGTGGATATGTGGATAATTTCACGGATGCCTTTTTTGAGACCATGTCAGGATTCACTACGACAGGAGCCACCGTGATAGACGACGTGGAACGATTGCCTCATGGACTGTTGTTCTGGCGCTCGTTAACACAATGGATTGGTGGACTCGGGATTGTCTTCTTCACGATAGCTATTCTCCCTTCTATGACAGGTGGGTCCGTGAAAGTCTTTTCTGCAGAGGCGACAGGTCCTATTCGTACGAAATTGCACCCAAGACTGAGCACGAGTGCAAAGTGGATATGGTCTTTCTACACGATCCTGACCCTTGCCTGCATGGCATCGTATATGGCTTTTGGTATGAACTGGTTTGATGGCATCAACTATGCCATGACTTCCACGGCGACAGGAGGATTCTCTACCCATAATAATAGTGCGGAATACTTCCATTCCCCGGGCATGGAGTATACCTGTACTGTTTTCTGCTTCCTTTCTGGCGTGAACTTTACTCTTTTGTATTTTGCCATTGCCAAGCTGAAGCTTAAGAACCTCTTTAGCAATTCTGAGTTCAAGTTCTATTTGACCCTTGTGGCTGGGAGTACATTGTTTGTCATGGTGGAGCTGATGATCCACAATTCTTACAATCTGGAGCATGCGTTCCGGTCGGCTGTTTTCACGGTTGTGTCTTTCTGTACCACTACCGGGCTCTTCAATGATGATGCGGGGAAATGGCCACACGTCACTTGGGTGATCCTATCCATCTGTATGTTCTTTGGTGCGTGCTCTGGCAGTACAAGTGGTGGACTGAAATGTGTCAGGGGCGCCATGCTGCTCAAGAGTATCCGGAATGAGTTCCGGCAAATGCTCCATCCTAATGCAATCCTGCCATTAAGGATCAACGACGTGAATATCTCTTTGCAGAAAAGAGTGACCCTACTCTCCTTCCTGACCGTTTATCTGATGATCTGCCTCATCGGTTCGTTGCTGATGATCATGATGGGTATTGACAATACCAATGCCATTACGATCACTCTGAGCTGTGTTGGGAATGTAGGACCGACGCTTGGACAGGAGATCGGACCGACAATGTCATGGAGCCAGTTACCTGTGATCGCAAAATGGATATGCTCATTCATGATGTTATTGGGACGTCTTGAGGTCTTTTCTGTCTTGGTTATTTTCACAAGAACATTCTGGAAAGAGAATTAATGAACTAAAATATAGATCAATATGAAACCCATTAAGTTTAATCCACTCTTGAAGCAGACGCTTTGGGGTGGTGAAAAGATTATTCCATTCAAGCACTTACACGAACAATTAGATCATGTTGGAGAAAGCTGGGAAATCTCAGGCGTTCCCGGTAATGAGACGATCATCAGTGAAGGTGAGCTGAAAGGTAAGAGCCTGAACGAAGCTGTCAGGGAATTGAAAGATAGTCTGGTAGGAACTGACAACTACAAGCGCTTTGGCGATGAGTTCCCTTTGCTCATCAAATTTATTGATGCCCAACAAGATTTGTCCATACAAGTGCACCCTACAGATGAAATCGCCCACAAACAAGGGAAAGAAAGGGGAAAGACTGAGATGTGGTATATCATGGATTCAGCCCCGACAGCCCAACTGTACAGTGGATTAAAAATGCATCTTACTCCTGAGAGTTATAAGGAAATGGTCGAGAACGACACCATCTGCGATGCCCTTGCCCAATATTCCGTCAAGGAGGGTGATGTCTTCTTCTTGCCTGCAGGACGGATCCATGCTATTGGAGCCGGATGTTTCTTGGCAGAGATCCAGCAGACTTCCGACGTGACATACCGTATTTATGATTACAAGCGGAAGGATAAGAATGGCAATTATCGCCAACTCCATACGAAAGAAGCTGCAGAATGCATCAATTATCATGTTGAGGATACCTATAGAACAGAGTACGTGCCTCAGAAAAACCAGGGCGTGAGCGTGGTACAATGCCCTTATTTCAATACCGCAGTCTATGATTTAGATGAGCCCATGACACTCGATTATACGGAACTCGATAGCTTCGTCATCCTGATTGGCGTAAAGGGAAATGGCACTGTTACGGATAACGAGGGCAATACATTCTCGTTGAATACAGGGGAAACAGTCCTCATTCCCGCGACGACGAAAACCTTGCATGTCGAAGGGACCGTTAAGTTCTTGGAAACTTATGTGTAATGTTGGGGTAACATCAGCATGCTCATGGGGATGCCCGTGGCATTTCAATGAGCATGCTTACCTATGTTTCCACAAACGGTTATGATCGGGTTCTTCGTTCCTATCCTAAAAGAGTTGACCTTGGATCATTCGTGAGCCATATCGCCCCCTTTTCCTGAAATAAAAAAGAAAAATCCTTTTGTATTTCGACCGATTTGTGCTATCTTTGCGGACAATTCAAAACAATAATTAGAAGGAATATGAGCTTTTGGAAATCATTGTTCGGGAGCAAGGAGGAATCTCCGGAAGAGAAAAAGAAAGAAGATGACGCCAGGAATTTTGACGTCTTGAAATATGATGGAGTGGCTGCCTTAAAGGTTCACGAACTGGAACATGCCATTAAATGCTTTAAAAAAGCATTGGAGATCAAGGAGGATCTTGAAATCCGAGATTACCTTTCTCAAGCCCTTATTCAGAATAACGAACTATTAGCTGCCTATGCCCAGTTGCAAAAACTGGCTGAAGCCCAACCGGATAATATCCAAATTTGGGAGCGAATGGCACATGTGGCTTATCTGATGGAGGACTATGGTACGATGTCAGATGCTTGTGAGAAGGCTTTGTTGCTTGACAAGGATAACCCAGAGGTGCTATTCCTTTATGCCCGAGCTTGTCTGGGACAGGGTGAGGAAGTGAATGCCGTGGCTATGCTCACAAAGACTATTGCCATGAAGCCAGATTATTTAGATGCGTATTTGCTCCGGGGGCAAACCTTATTGAAAATGGGAGATGCCAAAGGAGCAGGCGAGGATGCAGACTATTTGATAGAGAAGGTTCCTGACAATGAAGATGCACTCTTGCTGAAGGCAAAGGTTGAGGAGACGTTGGGACATCATGAGAATGCCATTACCTATTATAATAAGGTGATAGATGCGAATCCTTTTTGCATCGATGCTTTCAAGGGAAGAGGAGCTATACGGCTTGCGCAGGGAGATGCCAAAGGTGCAGAGGAGGACATGAAGTCTGTCCTTGAACTCGATCCCAAGAAAGTGGCAGAGGTAAATGGAGAATATACGGGCGAAGGTACTGAGGATATTCAGCAGAAAACAGAGCAGGCCTATAGAAATAATAATCCCTTCGGCTTGGGATAGGAAAAGCATCAAGAGGCACAATCTTACACTTCTTTGTTTTTTATTCAAAAAAACAGAGAATTGTTTGGCAGAACCAAATAAAAGTTATATTTTTGCATGCAGAAACAAAATGATGGAATCATGAGTCAATTGAACGCATCTTTTTATTACTATTATTTTTACTTTGCAAGGAATTGTGAAGCGGGAAGTTGCGTGTAAATTTCAACTTATGAAAAGATGAGTCTTATAAGAGATAATAATCAATTCCCGCTTCAAAATCTTTGGAGCGGGATTTTTTGTTTAATACGACAATAACGATAAAGAGAGAGAACATGAAAAGAATAGCTATACAAGGATTCCTTGGATCGTTTCACGATATCGCAGCCCACCAATACTTTGCTGGTGAGCAGATACAGCTTATCTGTTGTGCCACCTTTGAGGAGGTCTTCGAGAATATTAAGCGAGATCCCACAGTCCTTGGGCTGATTGCTATTGAGAACACCATTGCTGGTTCCTTGCTGCATAACTACGAGTTGCTCAGGGCTTCTGGCACCACCATCGTCGGGGAACATAAGCTGCATATCCAGCATTCGATTTGTTGCCTTGCCGAAGATGATTGGGATACGATCACCGAAGTGCATTCTCATCCTGTAGCTTTGATGCAATGTCGTAACTTCCTTGAGAATCATCCTGAGCTAAAAGCTGTTGAGGCAGAGGATACCGCTGGTGCTGCCGAATACATCAAGAGACATCAGTGCCGCGGTTGGGCAGCGATCTGCAATGCCTCTGCCGCTAAACTATATGGCATGAAGGTCTTAGAGGATCATATCGAGGACAACAAGCATAATTTCACCCGCTTTCTTTGCGTATGCAATCCCCATAAGGCTGATTTCCTGAGATCCCTTGAACAAACGAATAAATCGAGTCTGGTATTTTCCCTTCCCCATGAAGAAGGAAGTTTGTCGAAAGTGCTCACAATCCTTTCTTTTTATGACATTAACCTTACGAAGATTCAGTCGCTACCCATTATCGGGCATGAATGGGAGTATATGTTCTATGTGGATGTCACCTATGATAACCTGACCCGATACCGCCAAAGCATTGATGCCATTACGCCACTGGTCAAGGAACTGAATATCTTAGGTGAGTATAAAGGAGTTTAAGAAGAACGTAAATTACTATCAATATGGAAATGAAAATACAACCGGCCGAGAGAGTTTCGGCAGTACAAGAATACTATTTCAGCAGGAAACTGAAAGAGGTAGCCAAGTTGAATGCTGCAGGTGAGAACATCATTAGCCTTGCCATTGGATCTCCGGACATGCCTCCTTCTCCCCAGACCATCAACAAACTCTGTGAGGTAGCACGCCAATCGAATGCTCATGGCTACCAGCCTACGATAGGAACGCCAGAGCTGAGGGAAGCCATGGCCAACTTCTATCGGAAATGGTATCATGTTGATCTCGACCCGAAGACGGAAATCCAGCCGTTGATTGGTTCAAAGGAAGGCATCCTGCATGTCACGTTGGCTTTTGTCAATCCTGGAGAAAGGGTACTGGTTCCCAATCCTGGCTATCCTACTTATACGTCCTTGAGCAAGATCTTGGGTGCAGAAATCGTCAATTATAATTTGCGAGAGGATCATGGTTGGCAGCCTGATTTCGACGAATTGGAGAAGATGGACTTGAGCCATGTTAAACTGATGTGGACCAATTATCCCAACATGCCGACTGGAGGCAATGCCCGCATGGAGACATATGAGCACTTAGTCCGGTTTGCTAAGGCACACCATATTGTCGTGGTGAATGACAATCCCTATTCATTCATCCTCAATGAGCACCCGATATCCATCCTTCAGGTACCTGGGGCGAAGGACTGTTGCATCGAGTTCAATTCTATGTCGAAAAGCTTTAACATGCCAGGTTGGCGTGTGGGTCTATGCGCTTCCAACCCAACCTTTATCTCATGGGTCTTGAAGATCAAAAGCAATATCGACAGTGGTACCTTCAGGGGAATCCAGCTTGCAGCTGCAGAAGCTTACAATACCAATACGCCGGAATGGCACCGAGAGTACAACGTAGAGACCTATCGCCGTCGCAGAAACATAGCCGAACAGATTATGAGCGTCTTGGGTTGTACATTTGATCCCAATCAGGTAGGCATGTTCCTATGGGGAAAGATCCCTGAGAAATACCAGGATGTCGAGGATCTGACAGAGCGCGTGCTTCATGAGGCGAAGGTGTTTATCACTCCAGGATTTATCTTTGGGAGCAATGGAAAGCGATATATCCGTATCTCTCTTTGTGCGAAGGATGAACAGATAAAGGAAGCACTCCGGCGTATCCAGGCTTTGGAGTGGTAATCCCATAATATTTGAAATCATTAAAATATTAAAATACGACACTATGGAAATGGAATTGGAATTAGAGCCGTTGAACATACCGAGTGATCAGGAACGGCCGTTTGTAATTGCTGGACCTTGTTCAGCCGAGTCTGAGGAGCAAATCATGACCACCGCAAAGCAACTTGCGGCAAAAGGTTGCCATAATTTCCGCGCAGGAGTGTGGAAACCGCGTACCAAGCCAGGGGGATTTGAAGGGCATGGTGAGGTGGCATTACCTTGGTTAAAAGAGGTAAAGGAAGAGACCGGCATGTTAGTGGCAACTGAGGTGGCGACTCCAGAGCATGTAGAACTCGCCTTGAAATATGGCATTGATATCCTTTGGGTGGGGGCCCGTACCAGTGCCAATCCATTTGCCGTGCAGGCCTTAGCCGATTCCTTAAAAGGAGTGGATATCCCGGTATTCGTCAAGAACCCAGTCAATCTGGACCTCGAGTTGTGGATTGGTGCCTTGGAGCGTATCAATCTGGCGGGTGTCAAGCGCTTGGCTGCCATCCATCGTGGGTTCTCCAGTTATGACAAAAAGATCTATCGCAATCTGCCCATGTGGCAGATCCCCATTGAGTTGAGGCGGAGAATCCCTAACTTGCCGATCATCTGTGATCCCAGTCATATTGGTGGGCGTCGTGAATTGGTAGCTCCTTTGTGCCAGCAAGCAATGGACCTTGGCTTTGATGGCCTGATCGTTGAGAGCCATTGTAATCCTGACCATGCTTGGAGTGATGCCAAGCAGCAGGTTACCCCAGACGTATTGGATTATATATTGAGTTTATTGGTTGTGCGGGATGAGAAAATGACGACAGAGGGTATTACACAATTGCGTCATCAGATCGATGAATTAGATGACCAGTTGATGAACCTTCTTTCCAAGCGAATGCGAGTATGCCGCGAGATCGGGCAGTATAAGAAAGAGCATAACATGACAGTCTTGCAGCCAGCCCGTTATAATGAGATCCTTGATAAGCGTGGTGCGCAGGGTGCCCTTTGTGGCATGGCTTCGGAGTTCACGGCACATGTGTTTGAGTTGATCCATGAGGAGAGCGTTCGTCAACAGATTGAAATCTTAAATCAGTAAAATGAGAATATTAGTGATGGGAGCAGGGAAGATGGGGAGTTTCTTCATCGACCTGCTAAGCTTTGACCATGAGGTCGCTGTCTATGAGAAAGACCCCAAGCGCATGCGCTTTACATACAATTGCCAGCGTTTTACGAAAATGGATGAGATCAAGGAGTTCCGTCCGGAATTGTTGATCAATGCAGTGACAGTGAAATACACGATCCCCGCCTTTAAGGAAGTGTTGCCGTACCTGCCTGACGACTGTATTATTAGCGATATCAGTAGTGTGAAGACAAACTTGAAGGAATTCTATGAGCAGAGTGGGCATCCCTATGTCAGTACCCACCCGATGTTCGGTCCTACCTTCGCTAACCTGAACCAGTTGAGCGAGGAAAATGCCATCATCATCAATGAGGGCGATTATATGGGACGAATTTTCTTCAAAGACCTCTATCAGAAACTGGACCTGAATATTTATGAGTATTCTTTCGAGGAGCATGATAAGACAGTAGCCTACTCTTTGAGCATTCCTTTTGTCAGCACTTTCGTGTTTGCGGCTGTCATGAAGCATCAGGACGCACCGGGAACTACGTTCAAGCGGCACATGAACATCGCTAAAGGTGTGCTTAACGAGGATGACTACCTTTTGCAGGAAATCCTGTTTAATCCTTATACTCATGACCAGGTGGCTCAGATCCGTACGGAACTGAAGGAATTGCTTGAGATCATAGACAACAAGGACGCGGCTGGCATGAAGCGATACCTGACCAAGATCCGTAAGAATGTGAAGGAAGACATTCAGTAAAGTCTTCCTTCAAATACAATAATAAGCTGATGGAAACGTTGGAGTTGTAAATCAACGACTACTAACGTATGGCCATCAGCTTATTTCTATTAGGCATTTTTACCTTTGTGGAGCTCAATTGCGAGAATCTGTTTGATTGCCGCCACGACAGCCTGAAGCAGGATGAACAGTTCCTCCTCAAGTCCAATTATCATTGGACACCTTCCCGGTATTGGCGTAAGCTCAATCACATTGGACAGGAAATCCTCGCATGTGGTGGGGATTCTACTTCCTATGGCATCCCAGATCTCGTTGCGTTGTGTGAGGTGGAGAACGACAGTGTGTTGGAGGCTTTATGCCATCGCTCCCTTCTGCGCAAGGCGAAGTACGAGTATTTCGTTACCAACTCCCCGGATGAACGAGGGGTGGACGTTGCTCTCCTGTATTCCCCCTTCAGTTTCCTTCCCCTCAATCATCATCCCGTCCGGATACCGCCTAAGTCGGGTATGAAGCCGACTAGGGACATCCTCTATGTCAGTGGCATCATCCCCAACGGGGATACGCTGCATGTGTTGGTTGTCCATGCACCCAGCAGGAGTGGCGGAAAAAGTGCCACTCAGTCTTTCCGATTGCATGTCTCTCGTCAAGTAGGGTTAGCCGTCGACTCGATCTATGCCGTGGAACCTCGTGCAAAGATCCTGATCGCTGGCGACTTTAATGATTACCCCACGGATCAGTCATTGGAAAATCTGTATCGTCATCAGTTATGGAACCTGTCACGGGAGGCACGAGGCAGGCATGGTGCCAAGGGCACTTACCGGTTCCAGGGAGAGTGGGGGAATCTCGACCATATTCTCTGCAGCCAAGAGCTGTATAAGAAAGCTTTGGATTGTAGGATTGGAGATGCTCCCTTCTTGCTGGAGCCTGATGAGAAATATGGAGGCTTCCATCCTTTTCGCACTTATCAGGGACCAAAGTATATTGGAGGATTCAGCGACCATCTCCCCTTGATCGCCCATTTCCGTCTATAAAAAATATTGTCAAAATCCTTGGTGATATCAAAAGTAAATCGTACATTTGAAGCTGAATGAGTCATCAACTCATATACGGCAGTCTTACTGTCATGTATCATCATTAAAAGAACATTGCATCATGAAAACAAGAATTATTCCGGCAGCCATTATTGCCTTGGGTATCGTTTTGTTAGGTCTTTTCATTAAATGGGGGATCGATGATTTCGCCAATAAAGACCGGAAGGTAAGTGTGAAGGGATTGGCAGAGAAAGAGGTGGAAGCTGATAAGGTAACTTGGCCTATTCTCTCCAAGGAATTGGGGAACAACCTCCCCGAACTCTATAATCGGATTGCTGTGACGCAGAATGTCATCAAACGTTTCCTGATCCAACATGGCATCAAGGAAAGTGAGATTAGCATCAATGCACCGCATGTGATTGACTTGAATGCAGATCAGTATTCGGATAACAAGAAGCAATATCGCTACAATATTACATCTATTATCACGGTGACTTCAAGAAATGTAAAACTTGTTCGTGGCATTATTTCCCGTCAAGGAGAGTTGCTGAAGCAGGGGATCGCCATCGTCGATGGAGGATATGATAACCCTATCAAATATGAATATGTGTCGTTTACGTCCATGAAGCCGAAGATGATGGAGGAAGCAATAGCCAATGCCCAGAAGACTGCAGAGCAATTTGCCAAGAACAGTCACAGCAAGCTCAATAAGATCGTAGACGCTGATCAAGGGCAGTTCTCTATCGATGACAGGGATTCCAATACGCCATACATCAAGAAAGTGCGCGTCGTTACGACCATCACGTACTCTCTCAAGGACTGATTAACGCTAAAATGCACATTCTTCTCTGTTGTGCGCATGATTCAATAAGAACTCTTTTAAAATACATTAAAACGTAAAGGGTTCTTCTTGATTTAGGTTCTTTTTCTTTATTTTTGCACTAAAGTAATCAAATTGATAAAAGGACTATAAAATATTATGTTTGAAAATTTAAGTGACAGGCTTGAGCGCAGTTTCAAGATATTGAAAGGTGAGGGAAAGATCACCGAGATCAATGTTGCCGAGACGTTGAAGGACGTGCGTCGTGCATTGCTCGATGCCGATGTTAACTATAAAGTGGCGAAGACTTTCACGGACACCGTGAAGAAGAAAGCATTGGGCATGAACGTGCTGACCGCAGTTAAGCCGGGGCAGATGATGGTGAAGATCGTCCATGACGAGCTTGCCTTGTTGATGGGTGGTGAGGCCGTAGAGCTACACTTGATCAATAAGCCAGCTATCATCCTCATGTCTGGTCTTCAGGGTTCGGGTAAGACCACTTTCAGTGGAAAGCTTGCCAACCTGTTGAAAACCAAGCAGCATAAGAACCCTCTTTTAGTAGCATGCGATGTCTATCGTCCTGCTGCCATCGACCAGTTGAAGGTGGTGGCAGAGCAAATTGGCGTTCCTGTGTATTCAGAGCCAGAGAATAAAGATGTGGTTGAGATCGCCCATCATGCTGTCCAGGAGGCGAAGGCCAAAGGAAATGACGTGGTTATCATCGATACCGCAGGTCGATTGGCTGTTGATGAGCAGATGATGGACGAGATTTCCAACTTGAAAAATGCAATCCATCCCGATGAGACCTTGTTCGTGGTCGACTCCATGACGGGACAGGATGCCGTGAATACGGCAAAGGAGTTCAACGACCGACTCGACTTCGATGGTGTTGTCCTGACCAAACTTGACGGTGATACCCGCGGCGGTGCTGCCTTGAGTATTCGTACTGTCGTCACGAAGCCTATCAAGTTCATCGGGACAGGTGAGAAGATGGAGGCGATAGACGTATTCCATCCAGAGCGTATGGCCGACCGAATCTTGGGAATGGGAGACGTAGTCTCTCTCGTGGAACGTGCCCAAGAGCAGTTTGATGAGGAGGAAGCAAAGCGCCTGCAGAAAAAGATCCAGAAGAACCAGTTCGATTTCAACGATTTCATGAAGCAGATCCAGCAAATCAAGAAGATGGGTAACCTGAAAGATCTCGCGTCCATGATCCCTGGAGTCGGCAAGGCTATCAAGGACGTGGACATTGATGACAATGCCTTCAAGGGCATTGAAGCCATCATCAACAGTATGACACCGAAGGAGCGTACCAATCCTGAATGCCTGAACAGTAGCAGGAGACAAAGGATCGCAAAGGGTTCTGGGACTTCCATCCAGGAAGTCAACCGGCTTATCAAGCAGTTTGACCAGACCCGCAAGATGATGAAGATGGTGACCGGCAGTAGCATGGCAGGCAAGATGGGCATGATGCGCGGCATGAGAGGAATGAGAAAATAGACGTTCTTTTTTACGAAACAATAAACAACAGTATATGCAGTTGATAGACGGCAAGGCAACAGCGGCAGCCATTAAGGCAGAGATCGCCGAGGAAGTGAAAAGAATCATGGAGGCTGGTGGAAAGCAACCGCATTTGGCAGCCGTGTTAGTAGGACATGACGGAGGCTCAGAGACCTATGTGAAGAATAAGGTCATCGCCTGTGAGCAGTGTGGCTTCAAGTCGACGTTGATCCGCTATGAGGAGGACGTGACGGAAGATGAGTTGCTCGCTTGCGTGGACAGACTCAATAAAGATAAGGATATTGATGGGTTTATTGTCCAGCTTCCCCTTCCCAAACAGATCGACGAGCAGAAGATCATCATGGCGATCGACTACAGGAAGGATGTCGATGGCTTCCATCCTATCAACGTGGGGAGAATGGCGATTGGGCTTCCCTGCTTCATCTCTGCCACCCCGTTGGGCATCCTGACCCTTTTGCAGCATTACCATATCCCGACATCGGGGAAGAAATGCGTGATCTTAGGTCGGAGCAATATTGTGGGCAAGCCCATGGCTCAGTTGATGATGCAGAAGCAATATGGCGACGCTACGGTGACTGTTTGCCACAGTCATTCCAAGAATCTGAAAGAAGAATGCCGAGAAGCAGACATCATCATCGCTGCGATCGGCAAGCCAGACTTCGTCACTGCGGACATGGTGAAGGAAGGGGCTGTCGTGATTGACGTGGGTACTACGCGCGTCCCGGACCCATCCAAGAAGAAAGGATTCCGCCTGAATGGCGATGTCAAGTTTGATGAGGTGGCACCTAAATGCTCGTTCATCACCCCGGTCCCGGGTGGGGTAGGTCCTATGACCATCTGTTCGCTGATGAAGAATACCCTTTCCGCCGGCAAAAAAGAATTCTATCAGTCATGAATGCAGAGGAATACTATCAATTAGGTAATGAATATAGGAAAAAAGGAGATTGGCAGCATGCGCTGAACAACTACATGGAGGCCATCTCCCTGGATCCTCAGAGTCCGGCCGTTGAGGCAAAGGAGATGCTTGAGGAAATCCTGAATTTCTATGATAAGGATGCATATAATCCCTAAGGGGAACAAAAACATTAGAATATGGGAAAATTTATAGGTGCTATTGTAGTCGACACTGATCGCTGCAAGGGATGTCAGCTCTGTGTAGTGGCATGCCCGAAAGGCGTCATTGCGTTGGCTCAGAAAAAGGTAAACGTGCATGGCTATCCCTTCGTGGAGGCCGCTCATCCTGACGATTGCATCGGCTGTGCATCATGTGGCATAGTTTGTCCGGATGGTTGTATCACCGTTTACAAAAAGAAAATGGAGGATTAAGCACTATGGCAGAACAAGAAGTAACTTTAATGAAAGGCAACGAGGCCATTGCTAACGCTGCCATCCGCTGTGGTGCCGATGGGTTCTTTGGATACCCCATCACTCCGCAGAGTGAGATTATTGAGACCTTGGCACTGCTCAAACCTTGGGAGACAACGGGAATGGTCGTCCTCCAGGCAGAGAGCGAAGTGGCTGCCATCAATATGGTATATGGTGGCGCGGGTGCCGGGAAACGTGTATTGACAACATCGTCTTCCCCAGGTGTCGCCCTCATGCAGGAGGGGATTTCCTACATGGCAGGGTCTGAGATCCCAGGGGTCTTCGTCAATGTACAGCGTGGTGGTCCTGGATTGGGTACCATCCAGCCATCACAAAGTGATTATAACCAGGCTACACGAGGGGGCGGCAATGGTGACTATCATGTCATCGTGCTGGCACCTAACTCCGTACAGGAGATGGCAGACTTCGTGGACCTGGCCTTCGAACTGGCGTTCAAGTACCGCAACCCGGCTATGATCCTCAGCGATGGCGTGATCGGGCAGATGATGGAAAAGGTGGTATTGCCGCCTTATAAGCCCCGGAAGACAGAGGAGGAGATCCGGAAGCTCTATCCTTGGGCAACCATCGGACGGACGAAGGATCGCAAGCCTAATATCCTGACGTCTCTGGAACTGAAACCGGAGGTCATGGAACAGCGCAACCTTCACCTGCAAGCTAAATACGAGCAGATCAAGAACGAGGAGGTGCGCTACGAGACCCAGCAATTAGACGATGCTGAATATATGATCGTGGCTTTCGGAAGTGCGGCACGCATCACGCAAAAGGCCATGGAGATGGCACGCGGAGAGGGTCTGAAGGTGGGCTTGTTCCGTCCGATCACCCTTTGGCCGTTCCCCAGTCGGCAGATTGTTGAGGCTGCAAAGGGGAAGAAAGGAATCTTGGTCGTGGAGATCAATGCCGGTCAGATGGTCGATGACGTCCGCCTTGCCGTGAACGGGACCATCCCAGTGGAGCACTTCGGGCGTCTCGGAGGTATTGTCCCGGAGCCGGATGAAATAGTTAAAGCATTAAAGGAGAAATTACAATGAACAATGATATCATAGCACCAGAGAACCTGGTATACAAGAAGCCGGACTTGATGAACGACACCGCCATGCATTATTGCCCGGGTTGTTCGCATGGTGTCGTGCATAAGCTCGTTGCCGAGGTTATCGAAGAAATGGGCATGGAGGACAAGACCGTGGGGATCTGTCCCGTGGGCTGTGCCGTATTTGCCTATCGGTATTTGGACATTGACTGGCAAGAGGCTGCACATGGTCGTGCACCTGCTCTTGCAACAGCTATCAAACGGTTGTGGCCCGACCGGCTGGTCTTCACTTATCAGGGTGATGGCGATCTGGCCTGTATTGGTGCCTGTGAGACCATTCATGCACTGAACAGGGGTGAGAACATCACCATGATCTTTATCAATAATGCCATCTATGGAATGACGGGCGGACAGATGGCACCGACGACCCTGTTGGGACAGAAAACCTCTACGTGCCCTTATGGGCGTGTCCCAGAGCTGCATGGATATCCCTTGAACATCACGGAGCTGGCTTCCCACTTGCAGGGGACTTGTTATGTGACGCGTCAGAGCGTGGAAACCGTCGCTGCCATCCGTCAGGCAAAGAAGGCAATCCACAAGGCATTTGAGAATTCAATGAACAAAAGGGGATCTTCTCTCGTAGAAATTGTTTCCACTTGCAACAGCGGTTGGAAGCTCTCTCCGGTACAAGCCAACAAGTGGATGGAAGAATATATGTTCAAACAGTATCCGAAAGGGGATCTTAAAGACACGACGAAAGAATGAAAAAGGAAATTATAATATCCGGGTTCGGAGGTCAGGGCGTCCTCTCCATGGGCAAGATCTTGGCTTACTCCGGACTGATGGAGGACAAGGAGGTAACATGGATGCCGGCTTATGGACCGGAGCAGCGGGGTGGCACAGCCAACGTGACCGTGATCATCAGCGATGAGCAGATCTCTTCACCTATCCTCAGCCATTATGATGTGGCCATTGTCTTGAACCAGCCTTCGTTGGATAAGTTCTGCCCGAAATTGAAGCCGGGCGGTATCTTGATCTATGATGGCTATGGCATCGTCAACCCTCCCACAAGGAAGGATATCACAGTCTATCGTATTGACGCGATGGATAAGGCTGCCGAGATGAAGAATGCCAAGGTGTTCAACATGATCGTCCTTGGCGGACTGCTGAAGGTCTGCCCTGTTGTCAGCACGGATGGACTGAATAAGGCACTCTACAAGACGTTGCCGGAGCGCCACCACGACATGATTCCATTAAACATGAAAGCCGTGGAAGAAGGAATGAATCTGATCAAGCAACAGTAGACTTGATTTTTTTATAACTCTCTAATTTGGAGGCTGGGCGCAGCGATTGCGACCAGCCTTTTTTCGTTCCATGATGGGTCAGGAAAGGCATGAGGACAGGGCAGAGAGCAGGAGATGACCTTTTGGCGTGCGATAGATGATCTTTTGAGTGACTGGAGATGACCTTTTGGAAGGTGGGAGATGACCTTTTGCGATACAGAAGGCGTGCTATTGAATTTGGGAAGGAAACAACCCGGTAAATTGACTTAAAATAATTGGATATTTGAAGGATTTGTATTACTTTTGCAACGATAAAAGATAGACGATATGGACAAACTTCCGGAAAAAGACATCCCTATGTTAGTGAGTGCCATCAACTTCCTGCTGAGAGACGAAGTGTTCGACAATCTCGACCAGATTTGCTATTACTTTGACAAGGACAGGAAGCAATTGGAGGCAAAGATTGCAGCGGGTGGCTTCCATTATGATGAAAAGCAAAAGCGTTTTTGGTAATGATGATGATCAACAAGCATAGTATCGAGGAAGCCTATTGCTTCTTTCACCAAAAGTACAGGGTATATTCAAGGTCGGATAATCCCGTCCAACGCGATGACATCGAATATGCCATCGCCTCTTATGCGAATGACATGAACCGTGATCTCTATCGGGAGATCGCGGGAGGGAAGCCGGACTTCTTGTATGATCATGCTACTTTTTCGGATGATTTGTCAAATGCCGTTGACCAATTGGAAAAATTATTATAAGATGAAGAGACTTATGTTAGGGGCGGTTGCCGCCTTCCTCCTGCTGATGCCTGCCATGGGAAGCAGCGTAAAGAAAATGAATGCCAAGCAGTTGCTGGCTGCGAAGGAAAAGGGAATGTACACGATCAACGAGGACCGTGCGAAAGCGCATGTCTATTTCTTGGCGAGTGATGAACTGGAAGGACGGAAAGCCGGGGAAAACGGCTCTCGTGTTGCTGCACAGTATATCATCTCGCAGCTAAGACAGCTGGGCATCAAGCCCTTGAACGATGATTACTTGCAGCCTTTTGAGGCATGCAGCATGGAATGGCAGAAGAAGAAACGCTTCTTCGTGGACGCAGATTCCATCGCCAAACTGAAGCAAGGTACCCATCGTACGCTACACCTGCGCAATGTCCTTGCCATGATCCCCGGTCGAAAGTCGGATGAATATATCGTGGTGGGTGCCCATTATGACCATGTTGGGAAAGACCTTACGCTCGAAGGCGACCAGATCTATAATGGGGCAGACGACAATGCGTCAGGGACAAGTGCTGTCCTCCAGATTGCAAGGGCTTTCGTGGAGAGTGGCGTCCAACCAGAACGGAACGTCATCATCGCCTTTTGGGACGGAGAGGAACTCGGTGAACTGGGATCCAAATATTTCGTCCAGACCTGTCCTTTCATCGGAAAGGTAAAGGGGTATCTCAACTTCGACATGATCGGTCGTAACAATAAGCCTGATCATCCCTCATATGTGGTCTATTTCTATACGCAGGCCCATCCTGTGTTCGAGCAGTGGTTGCGGGGGGATATCCAGAAGTATCATTTCAATCTCGATCCTAACTACCGCCCTTGGGACAAGCCCGTTGGGGGAAGCGACAACGGCTCGTTTGCCGTAAAGGACATTCCCATTATCTGGTACCATACCGATGGGCATCCTGACTATCACCAGCCCGGGGACGAGGCAGCCAAGATCAACTATCCGAAGATCGTGGATATCACGCGCGCAGCCTTCCTCAATGCCTGGAACTTGGCAAACCAGGAAAGCTATTAGCAAGCGATACGACTTTGCATGGCTAACTAAAAATCTGAACAAATGAAGAAAATACTGATCGCAATGACCTCCCTGTGGATGACCACTTCCGCGATGGCGGATCATGTCACGCCGGGATACATGATACAAGGTAATGACACGACGTGCCAGATCTTCGTCTATTCCCCGGGCGTGAGGGAAGGACTGCACCTCGCCTTCCTGACGGATGACGACCGTTGGCAGGATGCAGGGCAGTTGTGTTCCAGCGATTACGGTCCATGGGGGAAGGAAAAACAGATGTATACACCTTATGTCATCCATGCCAATGATGGGACGTGGCGATATACTTGGCGGCGGAAGCGTAG